>QMUB01000145.1 GCA_003663695.1 Thermococci archaeon
ATTATTTGGGGAAGTTCAATAGTTAACTATACGCGAATGCCCACCAGAAGAGTGAATGTGGATATTGGTGTTGCCTACGGGACTGATCTTGATAGAGCAATTAAGATTGCAATGGAGCTCATGGAAAATCATTCTCTCGTTCTGAAGGATCCCGCCCCAAGCGTTGCCATAACAGCACTTGCCGATTCATCCATAAATCTCCAGCTCAGGGCATGGACAAAAACAGAGGACTATTGGACGGTGAAGGGTGATTTGACAAAGGGAATATACAATGCATATAACAAAGAGGGAATAGAGATTCCATTCCCACAGCTCGATGTGCATCTCAAACGGGAGGAAGGTTAACCGTATCCAAACAGGAGTGAAAAGCCTCTTAAACTTTCTCTTCTATTATTTTTTGGTGATTTCATGAAAAAGATAGGAATAATAGGTGGGATGAGCCCGGAGTCGACGCTCTACTACTACAGAAAATTCATAGAAATCTCGAGAGAGAAGTTCGAACCCTATTTTTACCCCGAGCTTATTATTTACAGCATAAACTTCAAGGAATTTATGGAGAATCCGAGAGAATGGGAAGGCAGAAAAGAGATTTTGATAAAAGCCGCAAAGGCTCTTGAGAGGGCAGGTGCGGAGATAATTGGGATCTCTGCAAATACTCCGCATATGGTGTTCCCGGAAGTTCAGAGGGCAGTTAATGTGGAGATGGTTAGCATAATAGATGCCGTTGCAGAGGAAGCAAAAAAGAGAGGGCTAAAAAGGCTTCTCCTTCTCGGAACAAAGACCACAATGACTATGCCCTTCTACAAAGAGGCGCTCAAGGAGAAGGGTTTTGAAATTTTAGTACCGAACGAGGAGGAAATAGAGGAAGTTCAAAGGATAATTTTTGAGGAACTCACATTTGAAAATCTGAGAAGCAAGCCCTATCTCGTAGAACTCATAGAGCGCTATGTTGAGAAGGGCATTGAAGGAGTAATCCTCGGATGCACGGAGATTCCTCTGGCAATAAAGCGTGAGGACGTTAGCGTGGAGGTTCTCGATACGGCTGAAATTCATATGAGGGCTCTCATGGAGAGGGCTTAACGTCCAAATCTCCGCTGCCTCTTTTGATATTCCCTTATTATTCTCAAGAAGTCTATCTTTCTAAACTCGGGGAAGTACACGTCAACGAAAAAGAGCTCGCTGTAGGCGATTTGATATATGAGGAAGTTGCTTATCCTTACCTCTCCACCTGTCCTTATGACTATGTCCGGATCACTCATGTTGGGGATGTAGAGATACCTCTTGAGGAGCTCTTCATTTATATCCTCCTTTCTTATGTTGCCGTTCAGGACATCGTCCACAATTTCCTTTACGGCGTCTACTATCTCGCTCCTTCCGCCGTAAGCGAGGGCTATGTTGAGGAAGTAATTGCTGTATTTTTTGGTGGCTCTTTCGGCTTCTTCAGCTGCTTCACGGACGTTTTTTGGTAGCATCTCCTTCCTTCCGATTACATTGACCCGAACACCATATTTATGGATCCTTTCATCTTCTACGACCTCTTTGAACTTCTGCTCGAAGAGATCCATGAGAGCGTTTACCTCTTCAGGCTTTCTTTTAAAGTTCTCCGTTGAGAAGGCATAAACCGTTAAGCTCCTTATTCCGAGCTCCCTGCACCAGTCCATTATGTTTTCCAGGGTTTTAGAGCCAAAAAGATGCCCGTACCAGGGAGGCTTTGCAAGCTTGCGTGCCCATCTTCTGTTTCCATCCATGATTATTGCAACATGCTTTGGCATTTTTCCTTTCGCTTTGACCCTCTCAAAGAGGTACTCCTCATAAAGGTCGTATACTGGCTTGAAGAGAATCCTCGGGACTCTGGATATCACTTTGTAGAGCACGTTCATTTAATGCCACCATTAAGAGGTAGAGAAAAGAATTTAAAAATGTTGGCATTAAATCTTTTTCCTCTTTGCAAGGTGCATTTCAGCAAGTTCAACATAAACATCGGCGTTCTTTTTGGTCATCTCAATTTCCTGCTCGCTCAGTTGTCTAACGATCTTTCCTGGAACTCCTACCACAAGGCTGTAGTCGGGGATCTCCTTTCCCGGTGGAACCAAAGCACCTGCACCCACTATTACATGCTTCCCTATCTTTGCACCATCGAGAACAACCGCTCCCATTCCAATAATCGTGTAGTCGTCTATTTTAGCTCCGTGAACGACTGCATTGTGTCCTATTGTGACGTATTTCCCTATTATTGTTGGCATGCCGTGTGATGTGTGTATGCTAACGTTGTCCTGAACATTTGAGTGACTTCCTATATAAATCTGTTCGATATCTCCCCTCAAAACGGCTGAAGGCCATACACTTGCTTTCTCCTCTATTACAACATCCCCGATTATTGAAGCGAGCTCATCCACAAAGGCGCTTTCATGAATTTTAGGTTTCTTTCCATTCAACTCATAAACTGGCATAAACATCACCCGTTGTGAAATATGAGGTAGCGTTTATAAATCTGACCCCGGAAATCGCCTAAAAAATGACAAAAGAAGGTACCGTAAACGAGAAATTCGTCAAATAAGTTCCCTCTCAGTTTTTGTGAGTCTTCTTGCACCATTGCTGGTTATCACGATGGTATCTTCAATTCTCACGCCCCCAAAGTTTGGAATGTAAATTCCAGGTTCTATCGTAACCACCATGCCCTCCCGGAGCACGGTTTCATCTGTCTGACTGAGCCTGGGCCATTCATGGATTTGGAGACCAACACCATGTCCCAATGAGTGTATAAATTTATCGCCATAACCGTACTCTGTGATGATATCCCTCGCTATCTTATCTAGATCTTTTGCTGTAATTCCCGGCTTCGCAGCTTCAACAGCTTTCCTCTGTGCCTCAAGAACTATCTCATAAATTTCCTTCTGTCTCTCATTTGGAGTTCCAACCACTATTGTCCTCGTCATATCAGAATTGTAATGTCTATAAAACGCCCCCTCATCGATAACGACTAAATCTCCTTTTTCTATTCTTTTATCGCTCGCCACTCCATGAGGGAGTGCTGATCTCTTTCCACTTGCAATTATGGTATCAAAAGCCACCTTATCCGCTCCGTTCATCTTCATGACGTACTCCATCTTCGCGGCAATTTCTCTCTCTGTTTTCCCCTCGCTTATCTCCTCCAGCGCGACCATCATTGCCATATCTGCTATTCTGCATGCATCTTCAATTACCTTAATTTCTTCGGGAGTTTTGATGATTCTGAGTTCCTTTATCACATCATCCAGAAACTTGAACTCCTCTATCTTTGATTTTTCCTTTAAACTGTTGCTGAAGGAGATACTTGTTGAGCCTTCCATTCCTAGGACGTTAAATCGCTTGAGAGTCTCGTAGAGTTCGTCAAGCTTCTTAAATTTTTCCACAGGAACTTTGGATGTTTCTCTGGCTTCCTCATATTCCAGCTCGGGAACAAAAAAAGTTGCATCATGCGGGGTTATGAGTAGATATCCTCCCAAAACCAGTGAGCTCCCTGTAAAATAAAACAAGTTCTCCTTTCTTGTTATTAAAGCGCCGTCCATTTCATTCTTGGAAATGTATTCCTGAAGCTTGCTAATCCTTGACTTCATGAGATTCACCCCCTGGGTAATCTATAGCAATAAAATAAAACCTTTTCTATTCTATCCCTTAAAAGAGTGGTTAGAAAAGTCAGAAAGTATCAAAGGAGAATCAAGCATTCTCTTCCTTAATCAAAACAGCGTTAACAACGCCATCCTGCCCGGGTCTTGAAGTGACTATTGCCTTTCCTGCCTCAGTCTCGATTATTGCACCCTTTGTTATGATGTCTCTTCTGATATACTGCCTGTTGGCAGGGTTATCGGCGACTCCTAAGACCTTAACTTTCTTTCCTTTTCCTGCTTCAAAAACGTTTGCATAGGCAGCTTCGACGAGCCTAACCTTCCTGTTTCCGCCGTATGTTCGTATTATCTTTTTCCTGTCCTCATCCGCTACCCTTGTCATAGCAGGTTCTCTACCCAATTCTCTCTTTCTCTTCTTCCTAGCGAGTATAATCTTTCCACCCGAAGGCTTCTTTAATGATCTTCCTTGCCAGATTGTCATACTCTCACCTCACCTGATGAGCTTAATC
>QMUB01000146.1 GCA_003663695.1 Thermococci archaeon
AGCATTCTCATTGACTTTAAAGTGAAATTCCAGAACCTTTTCTTCCTTCCCTTCAATGTATTCCACATATTTCGTAGCACTGTCCACAGGCAGGAGAACGCTTTGAACAAGTCCACTTTGGGAGAGAGTTTGAGCCAATGCCTCATTTGAGCCATTTGAATTCATATTCAGCATCATCGGTGATAAAATTACAGTTACATAGCGGGCTTCCAATGCACCCTCATTCTTGAGATGCACCTTAATCGTAATCTCATCTCCAGGCTTCACACTTTTTGGAGCTTCAACCCATGTTGTTATATACGCGGGTAATGTTGATGCTTTCCACCCAGGCGGTCCGCTTATGCTGAGCTTTGCCCCATTTGGATACACTTGGAGGGCTGTTATTGTGACTTTTTCTCCATCGACGTTCAAACTTATCGTCTCGTTTTCTCCTATCTGCTGAAAAGTGGGGAAGCTTATAGTTCTCGTAATATCTTCGAGTGTTATTCCAAGCTCCGGGTGTTCCTGAATGGTTTTAAAGACAGCTTCTCCTATCTCCTCTTGAGATGCAGTCCCAAGCCACATTAAAAACTGAGTATACTGAAGAGGATTTGTCATGTTGTATCCAAGCGTCTCCCCCATTGCATTGAGGAAAGTTGTATTTGTCAAAAGATGCTGGATTTTCTGAGGATCAGGAATCTTTATGCTCGTGTAGTTTGCATTTATGGGCTTTCCATCTTTTATTATAACAACCATTGCCTTGTAACCCAGACTCCCATCATCGAGCATCGCCTGCTGAACTCTAGCTAAATGCACTATAAGGGGGCCCACAAAGACGGATTCTCCCTTATCCAGGTATCCTTCAAAGAGCAGGCTGCTTTGAGTCATTGCAACATTAAAGTTAAACATGCTTGAAAGGACCACTAACCCTAATAAAATTCCCAATTCTTTCTTCATTCTTCATCACCTCTAATTTTGTTCCCATAGAATATCTGCAGCAGTGCAGGCGTAACAATGAATGCCGCAAACATTGATGCGAAGATGCCTACGGCGAGCGTCTTTCCAAAGTCATGAACGGCTGTCAGCTCGGCGGCTAAAAGGGCCAAAAATCCACCAGCAGTTGTTAGACCCCCCACAAGTATTCCGGGCCCCACACCTTCAAGGGCGGTTACTATCGGATGAGGGTTCCCTTCATTAAATTCTTCTAAAAAGCGATGTGTTAAATGCATCCCATAATCCACCCCAAGGCCAACTATCATCGAGATAACACCAGCCAAGGTTTGATTGAAAGGTACCCCAGCAAACCCCATATAGCCCACGGTCCAAAACGCCCCCAGGAACATAGGAAGTATCATTGCAATGGAAACCAATGGCTTTCTAAAGAGCACTATGACAACCAATAAAACAAGAATGCTACCGTAGGTCGATATCTTGGCAACCTCCTGATTTGTAAGATCACCCAAAACATAGCTCAGATACGAATCCCCGGCAGGTCTTATCTCAACTCCCGGTGGGACATCTGCATTTTTTGCCTGCTCTTCAAAGTAGTGCATAATAGCTCCAAATTCATCAGGCCTAACCCCGCCAAAGTTGCCTTTAAATTGAACTAGGGTCATTGAGTAGTCATCGCTTACCAGATTCTGCCCCTGCGCTTCCTCCAAGGCTTCCTTTATTTTTTCCCTATCCTCCGGAATATAGCCGTATTTTTGGATCACAATGTCCGCAATGCTCTTTGCTTCAAAGACGTTGTTGTAATAGGAATCGGCTTTAATGCTCTTCTCAAAGCGGTAGATATCCCTAACTATGGTGGGATCCCTAACATCATAAGCCTTAACAAGCATATCCACCTCATCCTGACCTCCAAATTCATAGCGAACATCTTTCATAACTTCTATCTCGGGAACCCCCTCAGGTATCATTTTTTCGAGCCGAACCTCCGTCGTGACATGGGTTAGACCATAACCAAAAACGAGGGTTATCAAGAATATTATGCCCAAGAAGGTCCTTGGATGATCTCTAACAGTCCTTCCAAAAACAGTGAATGTCTTAGCAATGACTCCAGAATGCGCTCTGATCTGAGGGACTTCGTAATGTCCGCAGATCTTTTTCATGAGATCCTCCTCAAGGATTATGATGGCTGGAGTTATCACAATGGCATTCAAAGCCGCCAGGCTAAGTCCCATAATTAAAGTTAAGCTCAACCTCTGGAGACTCGGGAGAATCGAAAGGCCCAATGCCACAAAACCCGCAATCGTTGTGAGGGCGGCACCCAGAAGAGCTTTACCCGTCTCCGCTATGGCTTCCTCGGCAGATTCCTCTATTGAGTTGCCTTTCTTTCTCTCCTCATAGTAGCGGTTCGTTACATGGACTCCATAGTCGATACCCATCCCAACTACCATAGCTCCAACCACTGTCGTTACCATGTCCATTGGGATCCCAAGAAGTCCCATAAAACCAAGGGTCATTGTAACGCCAAAAACGAGAGGAGTCAATGGGATGAGAGCCTTTATAGGGGAGCGATAGAAGTAAATCAGGAGAAGAACCACAAAGAGAAGCGCAATCCCCATGGTTACCCTTAAATCGCTCTGGAGCATTGAAAGAATGCGGTAGGTTATTCCAATGCTTCCGGTTTGGACAACCTCAACGTTTTTTGGAAAGCTTGAATCCTTTATATCCCGGTTCATCTGCCCATAAATGCGCTGGATTGTCTGAGAACCTGAAGAGGAGCTCAATGTTGCCACTATTATTGTGCTCCTGTAATCAGAGCTTATTAAACCCGCCTTCACATCCATGGGGAGCATGTTTAAAACAAACTTTGCCTCCTCTTCATTCTTAGGGAGCCTCCCCAGCGCCTGAATGTATACATCGGCTAGGCTCATAGTACCTGTTACATACTCATGCTGCTTCAGACGCTCCTCAAGATTGTAGATAGCCTGAATCACCCGGGGATCTCTAATGTCATAAACCCCGCCCTCCTCAATAGAGGCTACTTTAACAATTATTAAAGCAGAGTCTCCACTTTGGAATTCATTTTGAAGTGTCAAATAGTCTCTCACTGCTGGCAAATCCTGCGGGAGCTGCTTTGTTAAATCACCTTCAAAGCGGAGGTTCTGAATACCATAAATCGATACAATAAGCAAGAACATTGCCACTAGTGAAAATGCTATCCGATATTCTACTATTACCCTCGCGAGCCTTTTGAGCATTCTCTCACCTCTGAACTTTTGGAATTTTCCGAAAGATTTAGATGATTGGCATTTAAAAAACTTTGCCAGGTGCGGGACATGTTTACCGTAACTTTTATTTAGTTTTTGGTGATTGTTGTGATGCCCAGATGGAATCCAGAGCTTAAGAATCCTGAAAATGTGGTATTTGCAATTCTGGATGTTCTGGCAGACTTAGAATCAGAAGGAAAACTGAAAAAACTCCCAAAATCCCGGCAAAAACAATAATAGTAGTACTCCTCTTCAAACAATACTACAACTTACCCCTCAGAGAGGCACAACATTACGGCAGAGAATTCTTCGGCGTTACTGGGGCGCTTTTACAACCTGGTTTGGCTGTAGGGTCTGTTGTTTTTTGAAAGAGACTACTGTAACGCGGATACTGCTTGGGGTAATGTGTTACGCGCTGAAAATCCTTCTCAGAGTCAAGTACTGCTTAAGTAACGGGAGGTGAAACTAAACACGTCCCGCAGTAATGCCATTAAAGTAATTCCCTAAAGTTAGAGGGGAGTATTATTTCTCCTCCCCTCATTGGCTTTCAGGCTGAACGGAAAAAGGTTTTGGGCGAGAATACCTACCTCAAAACCACAAACAGGACACTTGAAGACCCTAACTACACCATTAGAGGATTATTTAACACAGTTATGTATAGATAAAGTTAAGGTGCCAAACGTGAGTATATACCTGGTGAATAGGATGGACATGCTAAGCAGAGTTAAGGTCAGAGTTGAAAATGTTGTCGCCTCAATAGACCTGCATGGAGAGATTGATTTAGAAAAAGTTGTCAGCAACTTAAAAAATGTCGAATACGATCCAAGCGTTTTTCCTGGTGCAATATACAAGCTTGAAAAGCCCAAAACTACCTTTTTAATTTTTGATACTGGAAAGCTGGTGTGTACGGGAGCAAAAAA
>QMUB01000147.1 GCA_003663695.1 Thermococci archaeon
ACTCCATTTTCAACAACAATACTTTCTACGTCTTCACACCCATATGTGCTATCTCTACCTGGATAATGATCACATCTATAGTCATCATACCATTCATCTACCTCGGGATGTGGGTGATCCTCATCGTAAAAGTGAAGTTCATACTGAACGCTACTGGAGGTATAGTATACTACTATGTTAAACAGATCGTTCTTTCCATCAACATCATATCCATTTCCTTCATCATCCACTCCACTTCCACCGGTAACGTCAACTCTAACCTGCACCCACCAGTGGATTGGGTACGGGATTGAAGAACTCATTGGAGCGTAGTAATGATCGTAAACCTTGTCCCCATTCTTTACAGAGGCAACTTTAATGGGCTTCACCACTATAACTTTGGCATTCTTGGGATAAAAGCTCTTCTGGTAGAGGTAAGAAACGTAGTCGCTGACGAGAAGATACTTCAACTGCTCCCTCTGCTCTGGAGTCAGGCTTCCAGCGTAGGGTGCAATCTCAGCGTCAAGCTCCTTGCCAAACCGCTGAAGAACGAGGTTTGTAAGCTTGTCCACAAAGTAAGGGTCTTCCGAAGTCCCCTTAGCCTTGCTTATGTCAATCTGAGAGTGAATGAACATGTCAATCGCTGTCCATCCGCTTACGTCTGCCTGAGGCTTAGCACTAACAAATCCAGAAAAAACAAAAACAAACACCAGAACTCCTGCCAGGAGTCTTGCCCACTTCAAGGACATCACCATTAGGTATTAGGCATTAGACCTATATATAGTTTTCTATTGACAGTAGTTGAAATTCTAAAACTAAAAATAAAAATATGAGCATTTTAAAGGACTTTTAATACTATTGCGTAATGTTCAATCCACTATAAATATAAACTAAATCGACCTCAACATTGCTCCAAAAGACAGAACCCGAAACTTTAATAACCTTTCGGAACTAAATACCTTGGGGTGATGTCATGGAGAAGCCAGTGGAGCTGCTCCTTCCGAGAATTGAGGAACCCATCTTCATAGAAGGCTATCCTGGTATCGGATTGGTAGGGCATATAGCAGCGAATTTTCTTGTTAAAGAGCTCGACATGGAGATGGTGGGCTATGTTGAGAGTTCTTTCATACCCCCTTTAACATTGGTTCTCGAAGGAAAGCCAAATCCGCCCCTAAGGTTCTATGAAAGGGAAGGTATAATCTTGGCGGTTTCGGATATATACGCTCCCCCCACACTTGTAAATGAAATTGCCAAAGAAATGGTGAGATACCTTAAAGAGGTGAAAGCCAGGAAGGTTATTTCACTCGGCGGAATGGGCATAGGTCTCTTCAAGGAAAAGATGGGCGTTTGGGGAGTGGGAGGTAGCGAAGAGGAGAGCAGAGAACTGGAGAATCTGGGGGTTAAACTACTCCAATACGGCTCGATAACTGGAATAAGCGGAAAACTG
Organism: Thermococci archaeon; assembly: GCA_003663695.1. GTDB lineage: Archaea > Methanobacteriota_B > Thermococci > Thermococcales > Thermococcaceae > Palaeococcus. Next base: position 1,427 of record QMUB01000147.1, read on the forward strand.
CTATGGGAGGCAAGTAGGGAAGGATTGAAGAGCTATGTGCTCCTTGGAGAGACTTTCGGGGATAGACCCGATCCGAGGGCCGCTGCAAATGTCATAGGGATAATGAAAAAGCTTGTTGGTATTGAGGTTTCGGTTGAGCCCCTTCTAAAAGAGGCGCAGGCCATTGAAGAGCAGTTAAGAAGGATGCATGAGCAGATGGAGAAGGCGAGAAGGCGGGAGCAAAAGGAGTATGAGAGCGTGTATCTGTGAGGTGATGGTATGGAGCTCGTGGTTTTGGTCGGGATATCCCGCAGGGCACTGGATTCCCTCCTTAGAAGCCCCTACCGCACTCTGGAGATAAAGAGTGCCCGGAATATTGAAGCCCTTGAAAATCTCGAAAGCGGAAAAAGGGTTTTCTTAACCTATGAAACATTTCAGGACATAACGAGGGGAATTGAAGGATTAATTGCGGAGATTATGAAGGTGGAAAGGATGGAGCAGAAGATACTTTGGGAGGAGAGCGATGAGAGGGAGCAGATGGTTTACAGAGTTCAGCTGAAGCTCGTTGGTTTGGGGAAAATCCTGGAGGTTGAAGAGGAGAAAGGGGTTTTAAGGGCTAGAGTAAGGGAGATGCTCCCCCATGAGATGAGCATGGGTTAAAAAGAGTCCAGAGTTTTCTGTTTTCCTCTTTGAGCTTTCTCCCTTTTTGGAGGCTTCACCCTCCTGAATTCAAGACCCTCCTTCTCAAGGAGTTTTTTGGCACCGGAAGTTAAAGAAGGAGCCACAAGAATCCCTCTAACGTTCCCATGCTCTTCCTTTAAATCCTCCACATATCTCTTGAGCTGGCTGACGGCATGAAGGTCAGCTCTCCTTCTCTTGAGCTCTAAAACCACCAAGTTCCCATCCTTATCCCTGCCGAGGAGGTCAACTATCCCGTGTTTTATTGGCTTCTCCTTGAAAAGAACCTTGAAACCTTCCTCGATGACCTCGGGATTCTCAAATATATAATCCCTCATTTCGGCTTCGCTTCCCATTAATGTAAGCTCCTCGCTGTCCTCCGCCTGCAGATAAGAGGCGAGATAGACCTTCAAGAGCTCTACCTCAAGGGTTTCCCTTGGTTTGCGCCTAACGCTGATGATTCTTACTCTATCCTCCTCCACCTGAAAGCTCACTCGGCTACCTGGAGGCTGCCAGTTAACGGGCTCCCTTTTCTCCCTTTGATGGATTAAGAAGGAGCCATCCGGTTTGATTATAATGACCCTATCTCCATTTCCCAGCTCGCTTTTGGCTCTTCCATCGTAGTGAACCCGGCAGTGGGCAAATATTGTTATTATAGCCTCGCTTGATAGTCCTTCACTTAGGATATTCAGGAGGTCCTCTTGGCTCGGATTTTCTATGGACTTTACCTTCATGAGTATCCCTTAAGTGTCGGGATTTAATAAGTTTAGTGGCAAAGCTTATATCTTAATTGAAATATTTTATAGCGGTGATAATATGAAGCGTGTCCACATTTTTGACTGGCATAAGGAGAATGCCAAGAAAGTGGAGGAATTTGCCGGATGGGAGATGCCAATCTGGTATTCCAGCATAAAGGAGGAGCACATGGCCGTAAGGAATGGTATCGGTATTTTTGATGTTTCTCACATGGGAGAAATCTTCTTTAGAGGAAAGGATGCCTTGAAATTCCTCCAGTACGTCACAACGAATGATATCTCAAAGCCTCCCGCAATAAGTGGAACATACACCCTCGTTCTCAATGAGCGCGGTGCCGTTAAAGATGAGACGCTAGTCTTCAACATGGGCAATGATGAATATATGATGGTCTGTGATAGTGATGCCTTTGAAAAGCTCTATGCATGGTTCACATCAATCAAAAGGGCAATTGAGCAGTACACAAAGCTCGACCTTGAAATTGAGCTCAAGACCTATGATTATGTTATGTTCTCCATTCAGGGCCCAAAGGCGAGAGATCTGGCGAAGGAGCTCTTTGGAATCGATATTATGGATCTCTGGTGGTTCCAGGCCAAGGAAGTTGAGCTCGATGGAATTAAGATGCTTCTCTCGAGGAGCGGATATACAGGCGAAAATGGATGGGAGGTCTACTTTGAGGATGTAAACCCAAACCATCCCGATCCAGCCAAGAGAGGGAAACCCGAAAAAGCTCTGTATGTATGGAATAAAATCCTTGAGGCAGGTGCAAAGTACGGCATAAAGCCATGCGGTCTCGGTGCTAGGGACACCCTTAGAATGGAAGCGGGCTACACTCTCTACGGCAACGAGACGAAAGAGCTCCAGCTCCTCAGCACCGACATCGATGAAGTCACACCACTTCAAGCCAATCTTGACTTTGCCCTCTTCTGGGACAAAGAGTTCATTGGAAAGGACGCTCTCCTAAAGCAGAAGGAGCGCGGGCTACCGAGCAAGATGGTGCACTTCAAGATGGTTGACAGGGGCATTCCGAGAGAAGGCTACAAGGTATACAAAGATGGAAAGCTCATAGGAGAAGTGAGCAGTGGAACACTTTCACCGCTTCTTGGAATCGGAATAGGCATAGCATTCGTTGATCCTGAATATGCCAAACCAGGGATTGAAATAGAAGTGGAGATAAGGGGCAAGATGAAGAAAGCCATGACAGTGGCTCCACCATTCTATGACCCCAAGAAGTATGGAGCTTTCAGAGAGGGCTGACCTCTATTTTTCTC
>QMUB01000148.1 GCA_003663695.1 Thermococci archaeon
AGCATCCATGAGAGCACCTCCTGTGAAATTGCTACAAAAATGATAAAATGGGCGGACTTTTTAAAACTTTTTTGACATTTTTATGTTAAAATTCACAGAAGGGAATAGGAGACTACCCGAATCCCCACTCTCTTTGGAATTTTGCTGGCGTCAAAGGGGAGCTCGCTCAGAAAACGTTCTGCAGTGATTATATTTCCATCAACTTCTATTTTTAGTCTTATCCTCCCAGGCAGGAGTTCGTAGTCCAGAACTTCTCCTTCCTCCCCTTCTTCAATGAAAACACTCTCCGGACGGAAGAAAATCCTCACGCTGCCCGTGATCCCAACGTTGAAAACCATGCTCCCAAATTCGGCTCTTCCGTTCTTCGCTTTCAGCTCGAGTATGTTTGAAAGCCCCAAAAACTTTGCAACAAACTCGCTTTTCGGCTTGTAGTAGAGCTCCAATGGTTTCCCCACCTGCTCCACGGTGCCCACGTTCATCACGGCTATCCTATCGCTTATCGCCATAGCCTCCTCCTGATCATGAGTAACGTAAATTGTGGTTATACCGAGCTCCCTCTGGATTCTCCTTATTTCACCGCGTAGACGTTCTCTTATTTTTGCGTCGAGGTTTGAGAGGGGCTCATCGAGGAGAAGAACCCTTGGTTCTATAACCAGAGCTCTTGCCAGCGCCACGCGCTGCTGCTGGCCACCGCTCAGCTGTTCGGGATATCTCTTTTCAAAACCTTCTAATCCAACGATCTCAAGGGCATGTTTAACCTTTCTTTCCACCTCCGCTCTCGGAATCCTTCTCATTCTGAGACCGAAGGCTATATTTTCGAAGACATTCATATGAGGGAAAAGGGCATAATCCTGAAAAACTATCCCAATGTTCCGTTCATAGGGTGGAACATCATTGATGAGCTGATCCCCAAAATAGACTTCCCCGGAGTCCGGTTTTTCAAAACCTGCGATGATTCTAAGCGTCGTCGTCTTCCCGCATCCGCTCGGTCCCAAGAGCGTTAGAAATTCTCCATGTTTTGCTTCCAAATGGGGAATATCAAGCTGAAAGTCCTCCCATTTTAATTTTATCCCTTTGAGCTCAACCCTCACCATATCTCCTCACCAACCCTTTCTATAACCAAAAAGGCAACCATGCTCACCAGCATAAGAAGAACGGACATTGCCGCGGCGGGTCCAAACTGTCTGGAGCCCAAAAAGCGGTAAACGGCTATCGTCATGGTGGTGTACTCAGGTCTGTAAAGCATGTATGTGGCTCCGAGCTCAGCAATGCTCATTGCAAAGGCGAATATCGCCCCCACAATTATTCCACCGAATATGAGGGGGAGCTCCACTTTAAGGAAAGCCTTCCATTCATTCGCTCCCAAACTTAGAGCCGCCTCCCTTAAATTTGGTTTCAGCTTCCTGAGAACCGTTGATATTGCCCTTAAAACAAAGGGGTATGCTATTATCGTGTGGGCAAATACTATCAAATATGGGCTTCCTAAGAGTTCCAAGGGCTCCTTATGGAAGGCTCTTATATATCCCAAGCCCAAGGTGATCGCCGAGGACCCTAAGGGGAGCATTACAAGAGCGTCAAAAACGTGTTTGCCTTTAAAGTTCCAGCGGTTCAATGTGTAAGCAACGCTTAACGCCAGAAGGCTTGAGAGAAAGATCGTTGAGAAACCGAAGATTAGGGAATTTCTTATTGCGGTCAGGCTGTTTGCCCCAAAGATTGGGTTGTATTGCGGACTAAAGACCCTTCTATACCATTCAAGGGTGAAGCTTCCTCCATAGGTAAAGGAGTAATATACAACAGCCAGTAGGGGTGCTACAATGAAGATCAGCACGATCAGGGAGTAAATTCCTATTAAAATGCCCTTAATGCTAAGCAAGTCCCTCGCTTCAAGGGGCTGGGGAGTTCTAAAAATTTTCTGCTCTTCAGCCTTTGCATACGTATCGAGGCTTTTGATGTAGAAATACATGAAGGTGAAGCTCAATGTTATCTGGATTATCGCTAGAGCGGAGCCCAGTTTGAAGTTTAAAAGTGTCATTATGCTCGTGAAGATGTCCACTTCAAGAGTGGCGTATTGGTAACCTCCCAATATTAATGGAATCGAAAAGCTGAGAAAACAGAATATGAATGTAAGCATTGAGGATGCAAAAATGGCAGGAAGGAGCATGGGGAGGGTGACCCTGCGGAATAGTGTGAAACCCTTCGCCCCCAAACTCAACGCTGCTTCCTCGTAGTGGGGGTTTATCCTCTGCCACAGGGATGATACCATTCGAACCACAACGGGAAAGTTGTAGAATGCATGGGCTAAAATTATTGCCTTCCACGAGTAGAGAATCCCCAAATCCCTTCCAAAAATCCGGGCAAAGAATCCCGACTTTCCAAAGAGCAGGAGAAAGCCGAGGGCAACCATTATGCTCGGCATGACAAAAGGAACTGTTAGCAGGGCTTTTAAAAATCTCTTGCCCGGAAAATCATGCTTCGCAAATATGTATGCTCCGGGAAGCCCCAGAGCGAGTGTTAGGAGTGTAGAAACCGCGGATTGCCAGAAGGTGAAATATATCACTCCCCTATGGTAGCCGTTTAACAGAACCTCATGGATATATCTCAGGGTGAGCCCATTGTCCCAGAGCCCCTCATAGAGTATACTAACCAGAGGAAAGTAGAAGAAGACTGCCAGGAAAGAGAGGGGGAGCAAGGGAAATAGCTTTGTCCATCTCATTGCCATCTCCATTAGTCGGTTTTGAGGTTTTATAAGTGTGTTGGAATCCTCTTGATTGTGATTCTCCTGCCTCCTATCTCAATGCTCCGGCTCCCCTTTTCAAAGCCGAACATTGCCGTGAGGAAGGCAAAAACACTTGCGGCGCTCCACGCTTGAGGGACATTGGCTCTCGGACAGGGCAGTGGTGCATCGCTATCAACCCCGCTGTAGAGTTCCGGTAACTGATTATTTGGAAGGAGGCGTGCCGCACTTAAAACCAAGAAGCCAAGTTTTGAAGCCTTCTCCTTCTCTCCTACCCTTGCCAGCCCGAGGGCTATAATCGCGTTATCATGGGGCCAGACGCTCCCCGCATGATAGCTGAAGGGATTGTATGCCTTTTCCCTCGAACTCAGAGTCCTGATGCCCCATCTTGAAAGCATGTCCTCCCTAAAGAGCCTCTCCACAATTTCCTTCTCGTGTTCGGCTATTCCAGTTAGAAGCAGATGGCCCGGATTTGATGATATAACTCTGGAAGGTTTTCCCTCCCCGTTCAGGGCAAGAGCGTAGAATTTTTCCTCTTCCATCCAGAAATCCCTGTTAAAGCGCTTTTTGAGCTTTGATGCCTCCCTTTTAAGCATCTTTGAGTCGTAATCGCTAAGCTCGAGCTCCGCCATATCCATGAGTGCCCTGTATGCATAACCCTGAACCTCCACGAGTGCTATGGGATATGATGTGGGAAGCCCTTCCTCTGTGGGAACCCCTCCTTTTGAGTCCTTCCACCCCTGGTTTTTCAGCGAGCTTTCTCCGTAGCGGATGTATCCATCATCGAGCTTCTTTAAAACCCATTCAATGGCCAGATCTATGTGCTTCCTTATCTCCTCAACGCCCCTGTAATCCCTTGTCCATCTCAGATATTCAGCGGCAAGCATTAAATAGAGGGGAGTTGCATCTATAGTTCCATAATATGGAGCGAAGGGCATCAGCTTCGCCTGTGAAAGTTCTCCAAATCTGAATTCGTGGGGAATCTTCCCCCTTTCCTCACCGCTTTTTGGGTTATCCTTCTCCCCCTGAATTTTTCCAAGAACTTTCAGTGTTCCTATTGCATATTCGGGAAAGTAGGGAAGCAGAAAGAGAGAGGTTATTATGCTATCCCGGCCAAAGATGCAGCCGAAGTAGGGAAGACCTGCAAATGGTACCACCCCATAGTTTGTCCTGGCGCTGAGGGAGGATATATCCTCAACTGCAACATCAAAAACCCTGTTCAACCACCTTAAATTTGTTAGAATGGGATTCTGGATTTTCACTGGATGATTTTCGAGGGAAAATTTGAATCTCTCCATTGAGACGGAGGGCTTAAATATTATGTAAAATTCGGCTTTTTCGAGAGGGGCAAGATTGACTCTTTCCT
>QMUB01000149.1 GCA_003663695.1 Thermococci archaeon
CACACCCGTCTCGATAGCGAGCCTGCCTATTTCCACGGTTTTCTCGGGGGGTGTCCTCCCTCACGGAACAAATGGCGCCAAAACTTGGACAAATGCAGGACCATCAACCTTTGCTGCCTTCTTCATCTTGTTCACGAAGTCAAAGGCATTTCCAATGCTCGCGGTGGCAACATATGGAGTTTGGTGGGCTGCGGCTATGAGAGCCACCCACTTCTTTGGTTTGTCCTCACCGATTGAGTACTTGCCCGGTGGTGAGGTTGTTGTCCATGCTCCGTAGGGTGTGGAGCTTGATCTCTGGATTCCCGTGTTCATGTAAGCCTCATTATCATACATAACGTAAACGGCGTTGTGTCTCCTCTCGAGCATTCCACTCAGTGCCTGGAGACCTATGTCCGCGGTACCTCCATCTCCACCAAAGACGAGGATTTTTCCTTTCCTTCCAAGCTTTTTCCATGCGGCATCCACACCGCTTGCAGCAGCTGCGGCATTTTCAAAAGCCACGTGTATCCAAGGAGCCTTCCATGCAGTGTACGGGAAGACCGCGCTAACAACCTCCATACATCCGGTGGCATGGGCGATTGCAAAGGCGTTTGGATCTCCGTATTTGGCTTCCATAGCTTCGCTAAAGGCCTTTGTAGCGAGTTTCATGACTATAGCAGGGCCGCATCCAGCACATGCAGCATGACCGGGTGCCCAATACTCGCGAGTTGTAATCGGGGGTTTTCTAACTGCCATTATAACCACCTCACAAAATCTCCTTCCTCAATCCTATCCAGCTAACTTCCTCAACTTTCTCTCCTTTAAGCGCCTTCTTTGATATTTCAATGACTTCATCCAGGTTCTCAAAGGTAACGTCCCTTCCGCCGAGCCCGAGTATGAAATCAAGAACTATTGGCTTCTCCTTCTCGTTTATCAACGCCCTGCCGACGTCCGCATAAACAGCACCGCCGATTCCGAAGCTTATGTCCTTCTCAAGGAGCGCAAGGACTTTCGTCTTCTTTGCGAGTGCCCTTATCTCCTCAATCGGGAATGGTCTGTAGACTGTTATCTTTGCAGCTCCAATCTTGATGCCCTCTTCCCTCTTCTTGTCGACGAACTCCTTAACGGTTCCTGCGAGTGAACCCATGGTAACGAGGATTATCTCGGCATCATCTGTCTTGTATTCTTCAATCATCTGGTATTTCCTTCCAAACTTCTTCTCGAATTCGGCAAAGACCTCTTTTATGACCTCTTTAGCGTTCTCCATTGCTTCCCAGACTTTGTATCTGCTCTCTGCATAATGGGCCGGGAATCCAAGAGCACCTTGGGTGATGGGTCTCTTGGGATCTATGTAAGCATGCTTTGGTTCATATTCGCCAAGGAATTCGTCCACCAACTCTTGGTCTGGAATCTCAACGGGTTCAACTGTGTGTGTGAGAATGAAGGCGTCAAACCCTGTCATTGCAGGAAGCAAAACGCGCTCATCTTCTGCAACTTTGAATGCAGCCAGAATCAAATCCAACGCTTCCTGATTGTTTTCGGCATAGAATTGAAGCCATCCAGTGTCTCTCTCGCTTATGGTGTCCTGCCAGTCATTCCATATGTTAATTGGAGCACTCAAAGACCTGTTACCAATGGCCATAACTATTGGAAGCCTCATACCCGCAGCTATGAAAAGAACCTCATGCATCAAGGCGAGACCCTGAGAGGCTGTGGCTGTGAATACCCTAACCCCTGCAGCTGAAGCACCCACACATGCAGATATGGCAGAGTGCTCGCTCTCAACCTTTACGAATTCGGCATCCATTTCTCCATTTGCAACGAACTCACTAATCTTCTCGGGAACGAGTGTTGATGGTGTAATTGGGAATGCAGCAACAACTTTTGGTTTTGCAAGCTTGGCGGCCCAGGCAGCAGCTTCATTACCTTTCATAACCTTTCTCATCGGCATTTATACCACCTCACTTAACTTCTCTAACCATCTCGATTGCCTTTGTTGGGCACTCGTTTGCACAGATTCCACAACCCTTACAATAATCGTAGTCAAATACCGGATAGTTCTCTTCATCCAAGTATATGGCAGGTTCAGGGCAGTAGATATAGCATAGATAGCATCTTACACATTTATCCCTGTTGAACTCAGGCATAAAAACTCTCCAAGACCCAGTTTTGTTTATCACACTGCTTCCGGGGATATAGACAATTGCTCCAGGAGTCATTTTTTCGCTATACTCCTTCTCAACCCTCTCAATTTCCTCCTTAAACGGACTTTCAGCCATTCCAACCACCTCTACCAACGTTCATATCCAACCTTTATAAAATTAAAGGGGAGGCTCACTTAAACATCTCAGCCTTCTTCTTAAGTTCCTCCCATTCCCTGAGCACCCATTCCTGAAGTGCGGCTATGTCCTCTTTGGTCATGTATTTGAATCTTCCCTGAAGCTTGAGGTATTCTTCGAGAGGTTTCGGCTCCTTCTTGGTGCTCGGCATGTTTATCTTGTACTTCCCACCCTCATATTCAAATAGCGGGAAGTATGCTGTTTGAACTGCTAAGCGGGCGAGTTCGATTGATTTATCCGTTGGACTTCTCCACCCGGTTGGACATGGAGCAAAGAGCTGTATGAAGCTGGCACCCTTTATTTTTTGTGCCTTCTTGAGCTTCCTTATAAAGTCTTCGGGGAAAGCAATGCTTGCCGTAGCCGCATAGGCCGGTTTGTGGGCAATGACTATGTCAATGACCTTCTTCTTTGGTTTCTGCTCAAGGAAGTGCTTCTTTCCTCCGGGCGTGTTCGTGGTCCATGCGCCCTTTGGTGTGGAGCTTGATCTCTGGATTCCCGTGTTCATGTAAGCCTCATTATCATACATTATGTAAAGACCATCGTGATCCCTTTCGAGAAATCCACTCAGTGCCTGGAGACCTATGTCCGCGGTACCTCCATCTCCAGCCCATCCAACGACCATTATCCCATCTTCGCCTTTGACCTTGTATCCTTTGGCTTTTAAGCCCGCTTCTATTCCCCCGATGACAGCACCCGTTGTTTCAAAAGCTGTCTGGAATAGGGGAGCACCGAAAGTCAAGTATGGCCATGCTCCAGCAATAATTGTAGAACAGCATGCTGGAATTGTAAATATAGCTCTATTTTTGTAAGCCTTGAGCACGTACCTAAGTCCAAGGGCTGCACCGCATCCCTGGCAGGCGGTGTGTCCGGCATAGAAGTACTCTTCAGCTGGGAGGGATAATCTCTTTTTAACGTTTTCGGGAATTTCCATCTTTCTCACCTCTTTAAGTGGAACCAATCAATTTCCTTGTCTATCTCGCCCTTCTTGATGAGAGCCCTCATATCATCGGCGATTTTCTTCACATCCTGTACCGTGAAGTCCCTTCCTCCAAGTCCAACTATGTAGTTCTTCATGAGGGGCTTTGCGTCTGTATTATACAGGCTCCCCTTGGCTTCGTTGAAGAGGATTCCTTCCTGTCCGAATGAAAAGTTTCTGTCGAGAACTGCAATTCCCTTGGCATTTTTAGCCAATTCATAAAGCTCCTCCTTGGGGAAGGGTCTGAACCATCTGACCTTTGCTGCACCGACTTTGTATCCCTCATTCCTGAGGACGTCGACGGCTTCTTTAACGGTGCCCATAAGTGAGCCAAGTCCCATGAACACTATTTCTGCATCTTCTGTTCTATAAAGCTCAATCATCTGTGAATAATCTCTACCAAAGCGCTCTCCAAACTCCTTTCCGACCTCTTTGATGACTTCTTTGGCTTCTTCCATAGCTCTAGCAATCTTGTATCTAAATTCATAGTAATCATTTGGAGTTGCCAATGAGCCTACGGATATTGGATTGTCAAAGTCTGTAAGTGTGTAGAGGGGCTTCCTTGGTGGTAAAAATTCATCTATCTTTTCCTGCTCCGGCATGTCAACAATATCGTAGGTGTGGCTAAGTATAAAAGCGCTCTCGATGATCATTGCCGGAAGGTTGACCTTCTCAGCAATTTTGAAAGCCATCAGAACCCCATCATAGACTTCCTGATTGTTCTCGGCATAGAACTGCATCCATCCTGTGTCCCTTTGAGCTAGAGAGTCAGTTTGATCATCCCAAACACTCCATGG
>QMUB01000150.1 GCA_003663695.1 Thermococci archaeon
CCAAGAACAAAAACTTCCTTGTTCTTAAGATCACCACGGGTGTGCATTAGGGCTATTCTGGCTATGGTTGTCTCGGGAGTAACATAAGCTTGATCGAAATCATGCTTCGGCTGGGGTCTGTTCTTCACGATGTCCTTAAATTCCTTGAGGAGTTCCTTAAAGGCATCGAGCCCCACCGTTTTTCCTTGGCAGTGCTGGCATGTGTAGTCCTCCCTCTTACCTATCCCGTACTTCTCTACCAGCTCTTTTCCCTTTTTTGTGAGGAGGATCTCCTCATTGAACTCAATATATCCAAGTTCATTTAAAGCTTTCAAGACTGCTGTTGCTAGGGGGAGGGGTTCTTCGCTCAGATCAATAATCCTCCACAGATCCCCGCTTGCCAAGACAGCCCCCAGAACGTTTTCAACAGTTCTCTCGTACACGGGAATTGTCGTTTTTTCTTCCACCTTTGCTATAATTCCTCTCACGCTCTCACCTCCAAGCTCTCAAAAACAGTGCCACTAAGGTTTTAAAGGATACTCCATTTAAGGTTTTTGGGATTTGAATGCTGGAGACTGTGGAAAATAACTTCATCAAAAGCTATCGCGTCAGAAATTCCATGAAAGCACTGGATAGAGTTAGGAAAGAGCTTAGCCCTCCAGCTTACAGGAGATTTAAGGATCTCTTGAGATACCGGCTCTATGGGGAGGACTTTGACAGGGAGCCCATAGATTACAGGATTGCAGTTGCTTTTTCTATGGGGAGCGACAGCACAGCCACCCTTTTGATCCTTAGATGGGCAGGTTTTAATGTGGTTCCGGTCATGGTAAGGCTTCCTCAGATGAGTGATGTTGTTCTCATGAGGGCGGGGGAGTACGGTGCGGTTCTGGTGAAAGCTCCAAACTATATGGAAATCATGAAAGAGCAGATAAAGAAAAAGGCTCCAATATGCGGGCGCTGTCACTCCATGGTCATGGATGCCGTGAAGGATTATGCTAGGAGGGAAGGGATAAAAATTGTGGCTTCTGGGGATTTGCTCAGTGTGGGCAGCCTCTCTATATACAAGCAGGAGGATCTGATAAACCTAAACTTCCCGGCATTCCTTGCGATGGACAAGGAGGAGACAATTAATGTTCTCAACAGGAAATATGCCCTCGGGTTTGGGTGCCCTCTTTGGAGAGCCGCATCAAAAAATGCTCCCATATTAAAACGCTTTGGGATCCAGAGGGTTATGAGAGAATTGAGGGCAGGAGCCCTAAATGAAAAGTTTGCCAAAAAGCTTATACTGGACATTCTTGCTCAATAAGGTTTAAATGTGATAAATTCAACTTTTCTTAGGTGAGAAGAATGACCGAAGCAGAAACCCAAACATTAACAAAGGAGCTAATCCTTGAAAGGCTCAAAGAGGTAATTGATCCCGAGATTGGGATTGACGTAGTGAATCTCGGGCTGATTTATGAGGTCAACGTTAGAGAGGATAGTACGGTTTATGTTAAAATGACCATGACAACTCCTGGCTGCCCATTAACCATGTGGATTCTCCAGGCGGTGGAGCAGAAGGTTCTGGAGATTCCGGGTGTTAAAGATGCCGAAATAGAGCTCACTTTCGATCCACCTTGGACTCCGGATATGATAAGCGAGGAATATAAAAAGCGGCTGGGACTAGGTTAGGGCAAGTTTGAGCAACATATTACAAAAGTGGGTTCTTCTCTTATTTCCGGTATCTAAACTTTTTAGGGGCTCCTAACATCCCGAAACCTTTATATTTGTCTCCCCCAAAGCTAAGAGTGGTGATGTTTCATGGCTTGGAAAGTTAGGGTTGACCAGGATGTTTGTATCGGAGATGCTATCTGTGCAAGCCTCTGCCCGGATGTTTTTGAAATGAACGACGAGGGTAAGAGCCAGGTTATAGTCGAGGTTGTTGGCGAAGACCTCATCGACTGTGTCAACGAAGCTGCTGAGGCATGCCCAGTCAGCTGCATTTACGTTGAGGAGGCATGATTTCGCTTCTTTTCTTCCTATTTCTTATTCCTGTTCCTGAAATTTAAATAGAAAAATCATTCGAGAGTTAAATTGAACCTTTTTGCCTGTTCTAAAACATACGCCCTGATTTCTCTGGCTTTTGGAAGTTCTGCAACAATTTCTCCATCCTTAATGAGCGGCTTTAAGAGAGGTTCGACCTTTGCACCACATACTGGACAGCGTTCGAGCTTTTTAGTCGCTGGAACTCTGTGGTAGTGCCCTTTTTCACAGCGATATATCTGCTTTCTTCCGCTCAGCTTTCCGCGCTTGGTTATTGGCTTTCCTTCTATCTCGACTATATCGAGGGAGAAATCTATTGGTTTGGCGCTCGCTATTGAACCTCCAACACCGAAGGCGTCGGCAACGTCGGCAAGCTCCTTTAAGCTTTCTTCATCCAGCCCTCCGCTCAGGAATATCTTAACCCAATTATATCCTCTCAACTCCAGTTCCCATCTAACTTCTTCCACTATCCTTTTGAAATTTCCCCTCCTAGAGCTTGGTGTATCCAGGCGAATAGCATTTAACCTTTCGCCCAGAGCCTCGGCTGCCATGAGAGCTTCAAATTTCTCATCATAGAGTGTATCAACCAAAGCTGTCCTAGGAACTCCTTCCTCCATAACCTCATCATAGTACTTCCAAGCTTTAACCTGGTCTCCAATCACCAGAATCAGGGCGTGAGGCATCGTACCAACGGGCTTCTCTCCAATCATCTCAGCTCCAAGGACGCCGCTAACCCCATCGCACCCACCTATGAAAGCCGCCCTATCGATCATGGGGGCAATAGCAGGATGCATATGCCTTATTCCAAAGGAGTAGACCGGTTTGAATTTTGCAGCTATCTTCATCCTCAGCGCAGCGGTGGCTATACCGCTTGCCTGGCTCAGCATTCCAAGTAAAGCCGTCTCATAGATCCCAAACTCCTTGTAGTAGCCCTCTATTAGCAGAACTGGTTCGTAAGGGTGGAATATCGTCCCCTCGGGCATCGTGTAGATGTTGACTGGCATTCCCTCAAAGAGCTTTGCCACTTCCTCAACACCGGCTAAAATGCCCCACTTCCATCCCTTTGGAAGGGATGTTGTTGTTACATCGGCGAGAACCTTCCTGTGAATTCTCTTGGTTTCGAGTATCTTCTTCGTCCTAATGAAATAAACATCGGTTGTTTTTCCCCTTTTTATATCCTCCTCATGGGCAATGTAGAAGTCTTTCATTTTATCACCCAATACTAAGTTATCGCCATTTGATTTAAGGCTTTCCGGGGAGAGAAAGGTTATAGGGTTAAAAATCGAGTAACCTGTAGGTGAGAGGATGAAGGTCTGCATAGTCTACGACTCCAGGAGGGGCTCGACCGAGAGGGTGGCGCGGGCGATGGAGAATGCCCTCAGGGAGAGAGGCTTTGATGCCCGCGCATGGAGCGTAAAGGAGAACCCGGATGTTGATGATTGCGACCTTATAATTCTTGGGGCGCCCATCTACTACGAGCGCCCCCTAACGGGAATCCGGAGGTTCGTTGAATCGAAGAACGGCTTTAAAGGAAAGAGAATCGCGGTCTTCATACTCTGCATAGCCCAGAAGTTCGGGAGGCTCGGGAAGGAGTACACTGAGCGGAGATATCTCAGGATGATGAGCGATCCAATTAAAGGGAAAATAATCGCCGCCAGGGCCTTCGAAGGGTGGCTTTTCGGGGAAAACAATATCACGATCGCCGAAGCCCGGACCTGGGCTGTGAAGGTCGCGGAAGCCGGCACCAAGGGCGAATGAGTTGAAGGCTCTTATCAACTATGTTATGGAAAAACCAAAAAGTGGACGCCATATTCCCCAGATATCCCGAGGTAGTTTTGATATGGCTGTTCTGACAAGGGGAAGGGAACCGGATATTCTGGTGAACAACGCAGGTGTCTACTGGTTCAGGGACTTCATGGAAGTTGATGAGAAATTTGAAAAAATCGGAATTTCCTTTCATTTCAACTTCCAGTGGGGCGCTTTGGGAAGCCCGATGAGGTTGCACGTGTGATAGTATTCCTAGCAAGTTACGTTAACGGCGCGGTAATTCCAGTTCTCAGCC
>QMUB01000151.1 GCA_003663695.1 Thermococci archaeon
CTCCCTTGGAATGTTTTTTGAAAAATAGTTTGAAAACTCCCACCACCAATTCTCCCCTTTACCCGAAAGCTGATAACTCACAATTGAGTTCGCTATCACGAGCTTGAGGAAAAGCTCATCGTCATTGAGGTTTTTGTGGAGGTTCTCCAAAGCTGAAAACTGTAGATCGACTTTCTCCTCAATAGTTCTCGCACATTCAATGCCGAGTTCTTTGAGAATGCTTTTGAGGGCTTCGACTTTCAATTTTCTCACCAAAAAGAAATAGAAGCTGAGATTTATAGGATTTGTGAAAAGGCAAGAAGACTATTCAGCCTTCTTTTCTTCTTCAGCCTCTTTCTTTTTCTGTGAGTTGGACTTTGCCGGTGGTTTAAGACCATAGCCAAGAATTCTGAACTCCACTACGTCTCCATCCCTTAGGATGTACCTTACTTTGCCCTCCTCAAGGTGTTCTATTTTGGCCAAAGGATGTCTGTAGTCTTTGAATTTCCTCACCTTCTCCTCCGGCAGCGGAATCCAGTCAAATAGCTCCAACTCTTCTTCTTTCCATTCGACTGTAAGGAGATAATTCTCCACATAACCCAAGGCATTTGTTGGACACACATCAACACAGAACTGACAGAATGTGCACCTTCCATAGTCCACTTTGGGATGAGGCCTCTTTTCTCCCTCTATCCAGGTCATCTCTATTGCCCTTGCCGGACATATCTGACCACACATATTACAGCCTATGCACGTTTTCCAGTTGAGAGTGTGGAATCCTCTATACTTCTCAGCTATTTGCGTTTGTTCATAGGGGATTTTAATGGTAACGGGCTTTTTGAATAGATACTTGAGCCCAAGCCAAGGCTTAAGGAATGAAGGTCTCTTTTTAACCTTCTCTTCGGGGGCAACTTTAAATTCAATCCCTTTTGCGCTCTCCATTTCTATCACCTATCTATATCCGGTGGGCAGTTATCAAGGCTCACCAAGATCACGGGCACATCTGCTAACCTTGCTCCCACTAAAAGCTGTTCTATCACTCTAATTCCATGGGCTATGCTTGGACCCCTTATCTGAACCCTGTAAGGTTTGTTGCCTCCGTCGCTTACGACATAAGCTCCAAAGTCCCCTTTGCTTGACTCCACGTGAGCATAAGCATCTCCCGCCGGCACTTTGAACCTTGGAAGGGCCTTAAAGCCAGCATGTTCAACCTTATAGGGCCCACTTGGTAGCCCCATTTCAAGGAGCTGTTCAAGAATGTAGAGATCCTGCTCGAGCTCAAATCTTCTTATGAGGGCTCTCGCTAATGCATCCCCCTCTCTAAGCACTGGCACCTCGAACTCAAGCTCTGGATAAAGGAGATAAGGATCGAGTTTTCTGACATCGGTTCTAACTCCAGCTGCCCTAAGGTTTGGCCCGGTTACACCTTCTTCTAAAGCAAACTTCTTGTCCATAACTCCAATTCCCTCAAGCCTCTTGAAAGTGATGTAATTTTCGAAAAGGACATTGTCAAAGTCTTTAAGCTTGTCTTTCAAATATTCTACGGTGTCTTTTAACTGCCTCAACCACTTGTCTCCAGGTATGTCTCTTCTAACTCCTCCGGGAATTGTGTAGATGTGGTAAACTCTTGCCCCAGTAAGCTGTTCAAAGAGTACCATGAACCTTTCCCTGTAAGCGGCAGCCCACTGCCCAGCGGTGTAAACGCCTAACTTGAAAGCCATTCCCATTGTCCAGAATAAATAAGCACTAACCCTTGCCATCTCAAGCACAGTTGTTCTAATCCATTGAGCCCTCTCTGGAATCTCCCATCCCATAAGCTCGTCCACAGCCATTGAGTATATTGCCTCTGGCACATCTGGCTCCGGAACACATATTCTCAAAAGGAGCGCTATATTTGTGTACCATGGTCGGTACTCAGCTAGTTTTTCAAAACCCCTGTGAAGGAAGCCAGGGTTTGCTATGGCTTTGACGACTCTATTACCGTCCATTTTAAGGATTAAGCTGTAGTTTTCGGTAGCCATGTGCTGGGGTCCAAAGAATAACTCGTAAGTGTCCTTTTCAAGAGGTAAAAGCTCCATGCCATTCTCTCTCGCTTCCCTAATTAATTCTTGTTGTGAAACCATCTTTCTCACCTTAGATTACATAGTTCTCCTTATCCTCCTCAAACCTATCAAGCAGTTTGTATTTCTTTTTTACATAGCCGAGCATATCGAAGTCTTTTCTATGAGAAACACCTGCTTCTCTATCCTCATCCTCAAGAATCCACGGCATTTCAAGCTTATCGTTGCCTTCAAAGGTAACCTTGTAGAACTCATGAGCATCCCTCTCGTAGGTTTCAGCAACGGGGTATATATCCCTAACACTCGGCGCCCTGGCTTTATCAACGTCCCTTGGAATTCTTGTCTTTACAAATGCATGGATAGCATGAGTGTAGCTCCACATCTGGTAAACAAGCTCTATCTCACCATCTTTTAGCCAGTCAACTGCCGTTATTTGCATCATCGATTCAAAGTTGTTTTCCTTGAGTAAGGTCAGAAAATCCCGTATTCTGTCAGGAGGAATGCGGAATTCTATTCGCCTTTCTCTTCTAACCTTCCCCTCTGCGTATGGCGCTTTTTGGAGTATGGTTTCTACAATCATCTGCTCTTTTTCAAGGTTCATTGTTCTCCTCCCCCAATTTCTTTCCTCTTATTCATTAACCATGGAATCCATCTTCTTGCGGTTCTCTCTCTCCAGCCCTCACCAAAAAGCTCATCCTGATTCTTCTTGTAGTACTCATAATTTTCCTTGTAGCGCTTCCATCCATCCGCTTTTCCTGTTTCAATGAGCTCCATCATCTTCTTTATTCCGTCCATGACAGCTTCAGGTCTCGGCATGCAACCGGCTATGGCAACGTCAACGGGGATGTACTTGTCGAGGTGCTTTATTGCATTGTAAGCGTCCCAGTAGATTCCACCGTTTAACGGACACGAACCGTGGGCAAGGACATACTTCGGATCGGGCTGCATTTCATAGGTTATGATAATTCTCTTGAGTGTCTTTGGGGTAACATAACCGGTGATAAGGAAGAGATCAGCCATTCTTGGCGCTGGGTTAGGCATCATACCGAAACGTTCCAAGTCGTATCTTGAAGTCATTAGCGGGGGCATCTCTATACCCCCGCATCCTGTACAGAACGAAACAATCCACATGCTTCTCTTTCTCGCAAAGTTGATGAGCGGTTCATACAATCTCCAATCCACCATCTTCTTCACCTCACAAACTTGCTAATATCGCCCCAAGAGCAGCTATTATTGTGGGCCACTTCCAGTAGAACTTTGCCGCTTGGTCTATGGTAAACCTCGGGAATATTGCACCAACGAATATTGCTACCATAAGCACTGCTATCTGCTTGATGAGGAGTACAACCAAAGTTGCTATTGTATTGAGTATTGAACTCCCAAATATTGTAATCGCTGCTCCCCCAAGGAATATGTTTGAGAAGAACAGTGTTTCTCCAAAAAGGGCTATCGCATGTTGAATCTGAAGTATTCCCATGTGTTTACCGCCAAACTCAACCATTGGACCAAGGGATATCTCACCAGGTGCAATCATGATATCAAAGGGCTCTTTACCAAACATTGCTTGAAGTACAAGATCGTAAGCAATTGCTGCAAACAAGAGTGGAAGCGCTGTTATACTCCATCCCATGCTCTGCTGGGCCATCACTATTTCATAGGTGCTGAATGTACCATAATATTCGGCAAGGGCAACTATTGCAAAACCTAGTGGCACTTGGATTGCTAAGAGCGTCAACAAGGCTCTCTGAGCACCAATGCCAGCATAGGGGTTTCCTGAGCTCATTGCTGCAAACATTATCCCAAGCATTGGTATCTCAAGGAGGAAGGTAATTAATACTAGATCACCGTATGCCCTGAGAACACCGATATTTCCAAGAGGTATGAACATTATAGCCAGTATTGTTGCTCCTAAGGCGTAGATTACACCAAAGTCGTAAATTAAACCGTGGGTTATGTTGCTCTTCTTTGAGAGAAGCTTTATGGTA
This sequence comes from Thermococci archaeon, assembly GCA_003663695.1. Taxonomy (GTDB): domain Archaea; phylum Methanobacteriota_B; class Thermococci; order Thermococcales; family Thermococcaceae; genus Palaeococcus. The sequence continues at coordinate 4,025 of QMUB01000151.1, forward strand.
TCAAGGA
>QMUB01000152.1 GCA_003663695.1 Thermococci archaeon
ATGTTGCTTTAACCCAGTTAGGGCATTAAAGACTGTGGTTTTACCCACATTGGGGTTCCCAATTAATGCAATTGTAACCTCTCTCATTTCTCCACCTCCACCTGAATTTTCATCGCCAGTCCCCTCCCAAGGGCAAGCTGAGAGCCTCTAACAGCCACTATTAATGGCCCAGCCATCTGATTTCTCAGGATGATAACTTCACTCCCCGGTGCCAGCCCAAGCTCAATTAATCTACTCAAAACACCCCTACCTCCATTTATTCCTCTTACAATCACCCTCATTCCCTCACCGGCAAATGCGAGGGGAAGCATTCACTCCACCTCTATGTATTTTGCTTCCTCTTTTCTAAGGGAGAGATTATATCCTCTGAGCTCAACCTCTATCGGGTCGCCTAGGGGCGCTCTCTTTACTACTTTGAGTACAACGCCATGGGTAATGCCCATGGTGAGTAAGCGCGCTTTTGGCCCTCCAGTTATTCTTCTAACTTTTACAACACTCCCGGGCTCCACTTCACTCAGTCTCATCCAACCACCTCCGCGTACATATCTGTTCATTGTTATTAGGTTTTCCTAATAACTTCAGAGTAGACTAACCTAATAATTGTTTATATGTTTTTCTGTTCGTCAAGGAATGCAGTTAAGTTTGAAAAGAATAGAATTAGGTTAGCCTAACCTAATTGGAATGTCCAGAAATTTACATTATTGGGTTTCTTTGAGGAACTGCAGAAGTTCCATAAAATGCCTCCAATTACTTAAATACCCCATAGGCTCTCCAGATTTGCTCCTTATGTGCATATGCACATTTTTCTGCTTAAAAACTTTACCCTTTTAACGCCGATATTGTCAGGATAAGTTAGAGGGCCCGCTTAATGGTTATACCGGATTTATTATCAGGCGCTCTCACGGGTTATCTTGACAGTATCTTAACGCCCTATTGCTAGTTACTCATTTTTGTACCATAAATTTTAAATTTAGTAGCATCATACACAAAACTGGTAATTAGGTTAGGCTAATCGAATTCTAGGGTGATTCCGTGAGGATGGTGAAACTTGGAATAGAATGGATTGATGAACTCTTACCTGAAGGTTTCCCAATAAACACTTCCACGCTCGTAAGTGGCCCTGGAGGCTCAGGAAAACCACTGATAGGCTATATACTCGCTTTGGGATGGCTTAAAAACGATGGTAAAGTTGTTTTCATGATAACAAGCACAACAGTTGACTATTTAAAAAACACGATGCGACTACTTGGTATGGATATGAAAGAATATTTTGGGCGCATTTTTATCATAGAACTCGAACCTACCGTAGAAGGTATTGAAGTTGTATCTGCGGAACATATTAAAGCCAATTTCATCAAACCTAACGTCTGGGAAGAAGCTTTAGCACTTGCGAATATTTATCTAGGAAACGTAGAAAGCAGGTTGGGTATAATGGTCGTGGGTTCCGCATTGAATTTACTCTTCTTCTCACCCAACTATGGGGGACTTATACACGCAAAAATCAGAGAAACTCTTGAGAAGGACAAAAGCAAGACATACTTTTTTACAGTTAATAGTGATGTCTTCAGAGAAATGATAGCGGAGCTCGAGATCTCAGCGGATAATTTGATGTTCAGCAGAATGGAAAAACCAATGAAGCTTTATTTAAGGATAACAAGAATGAAGGGGGCACCATTTAGATATACGGAAACTGAAGTTCCCCTATCCAGTGAAATACTCGAAAGCATAAGAAAAGAGGCAGAAAAAGGTAAGAAAAACTTGATTCCTTTAATAAAGCGAGTATAAGGCTATGGACCTGAAATATCTTCTTGAGATGATTTTTACAAGCACTTAACCATGGGTTATACCCAAAATTGCCCAATAAACTTTATAAGATTTTTTTGCATATGCACAAATGGTGATGCCCATGCCGAGAGGATGGGGGAGAGGTAGAAGATGGTTTGTTAGGGCTAGATGGGTCGGTCCCTGGCCAGGAAATGGACCTTTTAGCTACTTGCCGCCATGGCAGAGACCAGGATGGGTTTATGGAAGAGCTTACTGGACATATAGAACACCGATTGGATACACCTACTATTGAACTTTTACCCCTTTACAAACCTTCCGTCATCCCTTGCCTCGGAGAGCTTGTGAACGTTCTTTTCAAGCCAGCCTATCTTTTCAACTTCTTTAATATCAAACTCTGGAACGTAAGGCTTTATGTCTAAGAGAGGCGTTCCATCCACTATATCGACGTCTTTAATGTGGAGTACATTCCCTTCAACTCCAAGGAGCCTCACTATTGAAATACCAATCGGATTAGGTCTGCTTGGAGCTCTAGTTGCAAAAACCCCATGCTCCTCATCATCCATATACGGCTTTACGATGAGCTTTCCCGGTGTGGCTAAGTGAAAGTTGTAGATTAGGATAATATGAGAGAATCTCTTAATGTCTTTCAGTCCCAGGACATATTTGGGCAAAAGTTCCACCCATCCTCTAACTCCAACAGCAGCAGATGGCTGTATTGGGACACCTTTTGGCTCTTTGAATGGAGTATGGATGATACCTATGGGTTTGTATGCTATCATTTCATATGCTATCATTTCAAAATCCCCCTTTATGAACTGGGAGGCAAAAGTTAAACATTTTTCCTTTCACTAACTCGCTCTTTAAGGAAACTATAACTCTAAAAATTCACTGAGAAGCTTGAAAAATCGGGTCTTCTTTCCAGAGGGTGTTATAAATCTATGAAGAATGAGCTCATTTCTCAGTGTTTCACATTCTTTACCCAGCTTTTTACACACTTCTTGGAAGTCCGAGCTTCTGACAAGCATATGCACAATATCGTATCTGTTAAGGAGATCCGTGAAATATCGTTTAACCCACTCTTCATTAATTGAACGGAGAAAGAGCTCACCCTTTCGGGAGAGACGGTAATAAGTGTGGTGTTTATGCACCTCAAATGCCTTTTTGAAACGTGCTTTGCTTCTCTTCACAGCTGAACCAGAGTCCCGTTCTATCAATCCTGCTTCAAGGAGGTCGTTTATCGCATCCTTAATTAGGAACACATCCAGCTCAGTCATCTTGGCCATCATATTGGCGTAATCCACTCCAGCCTTTTTGAGATGGAGTAAGATGTAGAGATGAACTGGCAGAAGTTTAGTGCCTTGATATGAATCTTGGAACGCTTTCCCACACATCACCAAAACTCTCCCTCTTTTCTTATAAACCTTCAGATTCTACTGTCACTGTTTATTCTTCTCCTGAACCTGCTCCCAGATGTTTTCAAAGTTCTCTACAATCCGCTGGAGGGCAAGTTTTAAGTCTCTTGTTCTTGTGAAAAATACAACCTTGTTACTCTCGTCTCTTATGCGCAAGAAGTTGGGGCCCATTCTGAAAGCAGCCAGGACGTCCACATCTTTGAGCTGATTTATTATGGCTTTAAACTTTCGGGGATCACCATGCTCCTCTTCTTCCATGTCTTTGGCGCTGTTGTGTCTCTTTTCAAGGAGTTCGAATGTGCCATTTTCTCTCACCTCATAGATTGCGAAAAAGTCTGAATCTCCATAGTGGGCATCTATGAGCGTGTTATCATTTTCCATTCCGAAAGCAACCTTAAGCTTTCTCATTTCGATCCCTCCTTTTTAGGGTTACCTAACATTAGAATGATGCTTTATAAAATTTAGCCTATTAGGACACATACTGTTGGGATAAGGAGAGTACCCGTAAGAGAGACTATTGCCAACCATGTTATAATTATCTTAACAGTATCGTTAGGACGACCAAAAAGTTTAAGGTAAGTGAAATTTTATAAATATGTGAAATTTTTCAGGAGATGTCAAAAATGGGGAAAATTGGAATTATAATTTGTGATCGCTATGGAATGTGTGCTGGGAGGAAGTGCTTCAGAGCCTCGAAGGAGCGTGAGAGAACCCTCAACATATACAAGGGTCAAGAGGTTGAAGTCGTTGGTTACACCACATG
>QMUB01000153.1 GCA_003663695.1 Thermococci archaeon
GTTAAGAAACTCGCTTTAAAAGCTGCCAGAAAGGAGGAAAAACCCATAAAACTGCTGAGCGTCATAGACATGGCGAATATAAATGAGCAAATTTCGGATGCCGCTTACAAGATATCGGATCTAATCCTCAGGGATGTAGAGCCACACCCAATAATCCACAGCATAATGGAAGATACAGAGGAAGAACTGGGCAGAGTTAAGGTAGAAAAGGGTTCCATTCTTATAGGCAAAACATTAGGACATCTCAAACTTCCAAGCAAAATTGGAACGAGAATTCTGGCAATCAAGAGAGGAACGAGATACATATACAACCCCGGAAAGGACGACAAAATTGAAGAGGGAGACATTTTAATAGCTGTAAGCTCCGACCTCGATAAGCTCAAAGAGCTTGCGGAAGGGGATTAATGTCTCCTTCTGTTCGTGCTGCCTTTTATGTCCTCCTCTTTAACTAAACCTCTTGCATAGGAGCAGAGCTCTTTTAGAGGGCATTCTTCACAGCGAGGGTTTATGGGACGGCATATCCTCTTTCCGTGATCAACCATTGCATGGTTTACGTAAATCCACAGGTTCTTTGGGATGAGCTCCCTCAGATATTCCTCAACCTTTTCGGGTGCAATCCTCGGCGGAGCCAACCCAAGGCGCTTGCTTATCCTGTTAACATGAGTATCAACGGGGATGGCTTGATAGCCAAACCCATATGCTAGAACAATATTGGCGCACTTTCTGCCAATTCCAGGAAGCTTCATGAGCTCCTCAATATTGTCAGGAACTCTTCCTTCGTACTTTTTGAGAAGGATCCTTGAGGTTTCAACAATCCATCTCCCTTTGGTTTTCCACAATCCCACTCCGTTCTCCTTAAGGAGCCTCTGAATTTCCTCTATTTTCGCACTGGATATATCCTCGATTGTGGGATATCTCTCAAAGAGAACTTTGCTGGCATGATCGGTTGTCTCGTCCTTTGTCCTCTGGGATATTATGCACCGGATGAGGGTAAAATAGGGCTCTCCCTGCAGGATCTTCCTCCTTGGGTACATCTCCATGAGTTTCTTCACGATTTTGAAAGCTCTATCTCTCTTCCCATCCCAGCTTTCGTTAAATGTGAAGCGCTCAAGGGAGAGTGATGAGCGTGAGTTCTTTGCCATGGAGCACCGCCACCGTATTTTTAACAACATTAACTTTTTTAAGGTTTTCAAACTTTTGTTTATAAATTTTGTGCCCATTATGGTTTAAAATCAAAACCTCATCATCAAAAACCACGATGAAGCCATCCCGGAAGGTTAGCAGGTCTTCAGCCTCACTTCCAAGGTCAAGTCTGATTATCGAAAGTTCCTGGCTTAAAATCTCAATCTCGGTATTCCTCCTCACCCTGAGAATTTTGGGCTCGGAGTACAGAACCTTAAATCTAAGGGGCTTTCCCAGGAGGTCAATATCTATTGTCTCGCCCTCTTTGATTTCCCGTCCCCTAAGCTTCTGTCTCAGCACTTCAACAAAATCCCCCGGAAGCTCTGCTTCAAAGAGGGGTTTTAAAATCAGCTTCATCCAGCCCACCATGGAGCATTGATCTCACGAACATAAATTTTTTGCGGTCATCTTAAATGTCTATAAATATCTATCAGGGAGTAGAGCCATAGAACAACAGCTCCGAGATAGAGGGAGAGTATGAGGATTGATAAAATATCCAGTGTCTCCTTATGTATGAACCCCCTCAGCCAAGAATAGCCCACGAGAAGCCATGAAGATATGAGTGTTGGAGTCTTCGTCGATGATGAAAGCCCGGGCAGGAAGAGAATGGTATTCATAATGACAAAAAGAGCCAGAAGCGTTCCCACGTACAGGAGCCCCATGATGTGATCAAAATGATTGTATAAAACAACGAAACTCGCAAGGATTGCCAGAAACTGAAACACAAATCTCTTTGTGAGTGCAAGAAAGCCTCCTATACTGAATGAATACATCATAAACCCTGGGCCGGTTAGGAGAAGCACGATCAGAATATTTTCCACTTCTTTTGATGAACTCATCATGCCGCCTATGAACCCCATGCTTATCAAAATCCCCCCTATAACTGCTCCCAGAAGAGCCATTTTGCCCTGAACTTCATATTTCTCCAATTTCATGAAGAGTATTGATGTAAAGACTATTCCGAGGAGCGTTAGAACACCCCCAATGCTCATTATAATATGGTATTCGTTCATTTTTCCACCCCAAAATATCAGCTGCCAAAAAGGCACAGGTATGAGAAGAGCACTCCTTTCATAATTATTCCTCACTGTTCAAATCGTTATCATTGTTAATAAAACTTTCGTGCTTTTTGGGTAAGATTATCTGGATAAGACCACAAGCTTTATAAGTGATATATATCTACAGATATATCGGGTGATATTGTGGAGAGGCCGAGATACAGGGGATATCTGAAACTGCTCATACTGAGCCTCCTTGAGGAGAAACCCATGCATGGTTATGCCATCATGAGCAGCCTTGAAGAACACTTTGGGATTCCTCAACCCAGTGCGGGAGCTATATACCCCATACTTGCGAGTTTAAAGAAAAATGGACTCATAGCGATTGCGGGTAAGGGAAAAAGAGAAAAAAAGGTCTATCAGATAACCGATAAGGGAAAGGATTTTCTTAGAGCCCATGAAGAGGAGCTTAAAGAAATTCTGGAACGTATGGAGCTCTTCAAGGAGTTTGGCAGGCTGGGAGGAAAGGAGCTCGCAAAAACCCTTCGTATGGCAATAGAGACCCTTCCCGAGATGAGTGAGGAACAGAAAAAAGAGCTCTCACGGGAAATGAAAGAGTTCACGAGGAAGATTAAGCTCATAATGGTTGGAGGGGAATTAAATGAGTAATGCAATTGTGGTTGAGAACCTTGTAAAGAGGTATGGAGAGCTGGAGGCAGTTAGAGGTATATCCTTTAAGGTCAGGAAGGGTGAAATCTTTGCCTTTCTGGGTCCCAATGGAGCTGGAAAAACCACCACCGTTCACATGCTCACCACTCTTTTAAAGCCCACACAGGGAAAGGCTATTGTAGCAGGACATGACGTTATTAAAGAACCCCGGGAAGTTCGCAAGAAAATAGGGATAGTTTTTCAGGATCCCAGCCTCGATAGGGATCTCACTGCATATGAGAACATGTACATACACGGCAGGATCTACGGTTATGATGGGAAGGAACTTAAGGACAGGATAGATGAGCTCCTGAAGTTTGTGGAGCTTGATAGATTTAGGGATAAAGCCGTGAAAACATTCAGCGGTGGAATGCAGCGCAGGCTTGAGATTGCGCGTTCACTCCTCCACGAACCCGAAATACTCTTTTTGGATGAACCCACGATAGGACTTGATCCTCAGACCCGAGCTCACATATGGGAATACATAAAAGCAATGAAAGAGGAGCACAACATGACGATATTTCTGACAACACACTATATGGACGAAGCGGAGCAACTGGCGGATAGAATAGCAATTATTGATCATGGGAAGATCATAGCCGAAGGCACATCGGAGGAGCTCAAAAAACTCATAGGGAATGATGTGATCTACCTCAAACTCAACGCACCTGAGGAGGTTAAATGTCTCAACGCCGACTTTATAAGGGGATGCAAAATTCTCCAGGACGGGAGGGTTAGGATTGACGTTGTGAATGCCGCCGAGTCTCTTCCAAGACTCTTTGAACTCACTCAAAAGAATGGAATTAGGGTTCTTGAGGTTACATATCACAGACCGACACTCAATGATGTGTTCCTTTACCTGACGGGAAGGGAACTCAGGGAAGAGAGCGGTATGAAATTTAGGATGAGAATGAGGATGAGGAGGTGAGTGCATGAAGGCACTAACAACGATGGCATACAGACAGCTGAAGCGCTTTACAAAGGCCAGGTCTAGGGTTGCGGGAATGATAATAAACCCTCTAATATGGCTCGTCTTCTTTGGACTGGGGTGGAGCAA
>QMUB01000154.1 GCA_003663695.1 Thermococci archaeon
GGGACATCAACATAGACCTCCTTTGGCTTCTCATAGAAGAGATACTTCTGGGGATGTATAACCTGCTCTGTTGAGAGGGGAGGGACTTTATAGGCAAAATTCACAAGGGTCCAGCCTCCTTTCTCATAGAGAAATCTAACGAATTTATCCCCGTAAACATAGGGGAAGAAGTTTATTGCCATTGGAGGATCTTCAAGGGGGAGGGTGGTTATTTTGTTTATTGTTATGTTATGTCTCCCGCAATACATGTCGGCTACCAGATCGGCATCTCCTTCAATTAGGGAGGTTATAGCCAGACGTCCATCTAAGGTCTCGGGATATTTTGGGTCAAAATACTGCTTCTGCAAAACATGGGTTAGTTCATGGGCAATAACCCGATACGCGGTTTCCCCAGTATTCACAAAATTTTCCTCTATGATGTACATCTTATTTCCAACGGTTGCTGCAATCCATGAGGCTCTTGCACCTTTCGCAGTTCTGGTGTAATTATATGAGGGAGGTACAAGAAGGGTCATCTTATATATATCTTCCCACATTTTCAGCTCTTCCAAGTTCGCTTGAGATGAGAATTCACTCAAAGCCCATTCTCTGTTTACCACAATCACGTCAGGAAGCTGCTTGAATGTGAGGTTTCTGATTTCCTCAACCTCTCCCTCAATTTCGGCAACTTTACCCAGCGTTTCATTGGAAAGGGATGAGGGTGGAGAGTTGTGATGAGCCGCGAGTATAATGACAAAAAGAATTACAAGAAAAGCTAGAGCTTTTTTAGGCACTGTCATCCCTATCCCAGCGAGTTGAGAGGTTCATTTTTAACTTCAACGTTTGACTTCAACAAACTCTTCTTTTAATCCCTCTTTTGTAATCACAATTACCTGGATTTTCCTTTCCCCTGTATAAATATCCCTCTTTCCTGCTGTTTTAACCGCTCTTATTGCGAGCTCTTTTGCCTCTTCAATGCTCATATCCTCCCTGTATCCATCTTCGAGTATTGCTATTGCAAAGGGGGATCCGGAACCTGTTGCGGTATATTTATCAAAGACAAGCCCTCCCAGTGAATCCAGACTCGCTATGGTTGGCTCTTCCACGTAACCGCCGATGATTAACTGAACCATGTAAGGGAACCCCTTGTTCTCGTTTAGAATGTTGCTCAGCAGGTTTGCCATTGCTTTTGTACTCATATCCTTGTGCCATGTAAACTTGTAATAACGGGCTTCTGCTTCAAGCATCCTCGCGAGCATTTGAACATCTCCCACGCTGCCCGCAGTGGTTATGGCTATCCTGCTGGTTATCGGGAGAATTTTCTTAATGTTTAAGGTTTCCACCATGTGATCGAGAGAAGCTTGAGTATCAGCAGCCAGAACAACCCCTTCTTTAACTTTAATTCCAACGGTAGTTGTACCCGTTTTTTTCGTTTCCATTCCAATCACCCCATGATCATGACTAATACCTCTACCTTTTAAAGTTTTAGTATATAGGGAGAAACATGCTGTCGGGGCAGGGGGAATGCTTTTAATAATCCCGAGAGAGATTAAGACTACACCATTGCTAAACACGTCATGATAGGTAGAAAAAACTAACCAGAGATGGTATAAGGAAAGTTTAAGTGGAATCACTGCCCTTCTCTGAGCATATCCTTACAGCTTTCGCATACCCACATTTCCCTTCCTTCGTGGATTATTCTTTCAAGAGGCTTGTATTGACCACATACCTCACAGTATCCATAGAATTCAGGTTCTTCACTTTCTTCCTCGAACTCCTCCTCGCTATTTAACGAAGAGATTGCTGCCAGCAGATCAACAGCCATAAGAAAGCCTATGGGTCTTCCAAGCTTTGTGACAACTACCCTTCTAATACCCTTCTCGACCATCAGCTGGGTGGCATCCTCTATATCTTCATCGTATTCAATTGTGAAAGGCTTTGGGGTCATTATGTCCTCAACTTTAACCTCTTTGGGATTTTTCCCCGGGGCAACTACTTTGTTCAGAATATCCCTGTCCGTAACAATCCCCAGGATATCATCCTTTTTCACCACAATTGCACTACTAACCTTTGCCTTTGAGAGCTTTTTAGCTACATTGGCAACGGTATCACTCGGCTTAACAAGAATGGGCTTTCTCTTAAGCACTTGCTCTACAGTAATTCCTGTTGGCATTGCTAACCCTCCTTTATTTTACAATTGCATCTAAGAAAGCAACTCTTAAAAACGTTTCGAGTTCACAGATTACGCTTTGAAAGGTAATAATTCAGGAACAATGCCATCCCTATAAAAGATAAGATTGCTAAAAAAATACTCAATGTGTTAGGTTTTGCACCTGATATTCTCAATGTTTGAGGCATAGTGGTGGAAGTTGTGGAATTGGTTAGAATCTCAACGGCTTTTGATGTTGTGTTTACTGCAAACATTTTTGATGTCTCTGTAGTTGTTGGAGCGGTTACCGTAGCATTTTCTAAAGGCGCTCTGGAAATACCTTGAAAGAACAAAGCGTTTGAGAGCTTGTAAACCCCATATGCAATTAATCCCGCTATACTCAAGCTTATTACCTGTATCTTCTCGATCGTCCTCAAAACGCGTTTCTTAAACGAAGTTTTTGCCGGCATTAAAAGAATCGGTTTGGGTGATGCACGATAGAGCTTGACCTCTTGAAGTCTCTTTCCATATCTCTTTCCTGCAACTTCAATCAACCCTACACGTGTCATTTTATCCAGATGATAGACCACCGTGGAGAGGGGTATATCAAGCCTTTCAGATATGTCTGAAGCTGATAACCTTTCCTCTTGGAGGAGTTTTAAAATAGAGAGGGCTTTATCATTCATAATGATCTGAGCGAGCTCCCTGGCCTTTTCATCCCCCACATCAATCGTCTCAAATTCTACCATTTCCCCACCTAACTAAACTAACACAGAATAACTATTAAAGTTTGCTTTTCACTTCAACTGAGGTTAAAGTGAACAAAGATGATAGTGAAAAGGAAGAGAAAAGCTAAATTAAATTCATGGCTTTTCCATAACAATCTCAATCGTTGAAGTGTTTGCTGTTCTACCGTCGGCAGTTGGGAGCTCCTCTGTGCCGATCTTTATTTCCTTAACCCTAACCTCTGGAAGGAACCTGTTCCTGACGATCTCTGCAACGTCAACAGCCCTGCTAATAGCCCTTCCCCTCGCCTTGACGCTAACTTCCTTAGCGCCCTCGTTGAACTGTGTTATAACGGCCAAGACATAGTTCATAACAGGCTTCTTTCCTATGTACACAACATGTTCCTCTGCCATCTTTTGACCCTCCGAAAGTTTTATCATAGCTCAATCGGTATTAGCTTATTAAATACTTTTCGGTTCTTTTAGCCCTGCTAACAGAGACTTCTGAGTTTTCACAAACTTCTCAAAAGATTACAGCACTCCTCCAAAAATCGACATAAAAATGTTAAAAACGAACGATTTTTAAGGCCAATACTAACATTTATTTGGTGATATAATGGCCGTTCATCCAATCGATTATAGATATGGTAGTGAGGAGATGAGAAAAATATGGGATGAAGGGAATAAGCTGCAGAAGCTACTGGATGTGGAAGCTGCACTGGCGCGTGCCCATGCACAGCTTGGCAACATACCAAAAGAAAGTGCGGAGATAATAAGCAAGAGAGCAAATATAAAACATGTTAGGCTGGAGAGGGTAAAGGAGATAGAGAGGGAGATACATCATGATATAATGGCGGTTGTCAAGGCATTGACTGAAGTTTGTGGCGACCATGGAAGATACGTACATTTAGGGGCCACCTCCAACGACATCATAGACACTGCCAACGCCCTCCTAATCAAGGAATCCCTTGAACTCCTCCTAAAAGATTTGAGAGACCTGCGTTCCATCCTTAAAAAGCTTGCAAGGAAGCACAAATATACCGTGTGCATAGGGAGAA
>QMUB01000155.1 GCA_003663695.1 Thermococci archaeon
GAATTTCCGAGTGAGGAAATAGCCAGGGTGGTTTATGAGAGCGTCCTTATTGAAGATAAAAGCGTTCCCTACAGACGCACAAGGACGAGGCTGCTCTTGAAGGGTAAAAGAATAAAGCTGGAATTTACGGCGAAGGATAACTCAGCGTTGAGGGGAACTTTAAATTCCTACTTAAGATGGATCAAAGTTGCTCTGGATACTCTTGACCTTTAGCTTTCTTCAAATCCGTTGGTTCTAGTATCCTGAGTTCTCCTTCAATTGGCCATGCTCTCTTGTTGGTGGCCATATATAGATAGCGGTTTACGTCGTAGGAGTACGCCACGAACTGATTCACAAAATCCGCAAGTGTCTCACTCCTCTTCCCGAATATCAATGCATAGAACCAGTTTACTATCGCCGCAAGCTCTGCAACAAAGCCCCATATTCCTGTAATTATCCCATAGAGTATTGCAAGGGGAATCCTTACCAACGCTTCGATTCTTTCTCCCATGGAATCACCGAGATTTATTACTATTGCTGGATATATAAATTTAACGCTTTGATATAAGGGGAAGGAGGGTAAAACTATTTAAATGACTCAATAGACTATGAGATGGAAGGAAATGGAGGTGTTGAAATGCAGAATATTCCACCGCAGGTTCAACAGATGTTGGGACAGCTTGAGAGCTATCAGCAGCAGCTTCAGCTGGTCATCCAGCAGAAACAAAAAGTTCAGGTTGATCTGAATGACGCAAAGAAAGCTCTGGAGGAACTCGAAAAAGCCGGCGAAAATACTCTCATGTATAAGACAGTTGGCACTTTAATCGTGAGGACAGATAGGGCTAAGGCGCTCGAAGAACTTAAGGAAAAGATTGAGACTCTTGAAATTAGGCTTAAAGCCCTTGAAAGGCAGGAACAGAAGATAAACGAAGCGGTTAAAGCTCTGACTCAGAAGATACAGGGATCTTTAGGTGTTGCCGGCTGATTTCTTTTATCTATTTAGGTGATTCTATGAGGAAGGTTATTCACATAGGGCTTCCGGAGCTCGATGAAGAGGATATTATTGCCCTTGGGGACGTGGTTCAGGAGGTTATTTTAAAGCACATTTTCGATTCTCTTCATAAGAGCGATGTCAAGGATATAGAAGTGACCACGAGAATAAACCAGGAGGATACTCTCGATTTAGAGGTGGACGTCTACATTGAGGTTCCCATATTTGTGAAGGCAGATGTTGACAGACTCGTTGAAGAAGCCCTTGACATGGCTTATGAAAAAGTTGAGGAAAGGTTGAGGGAAATTGCGCGGGAAAATAAAGCTTAAGAGATTTCTAAAAGAGGCAAAGGAGAGAGATTACTCCTTCCTCCTGCTGTGCCATCATAATGCCGATCCGGATTCTCTGGGTAGTGCTATTGCTTTTTCCCGATACCTCCATAAACTGGGACTAGAATACAGAATAGGAGTTGCTCAAAGTGTCTCTTCCTATGCCAAACGCCTTCTAAATTTTGCTCCTGTTGAGAAGAACCCTTACGTGAAGGAGGATGTGGTGGTGATATTTGATACATCATCCCTTGAGCAGCTGGAACCTGTAAAAATCCCCAAAAAGGATGGGAAGTTTGTGATAGTCATAGATCATCATGTGGAGAAGGAGAATCCTATAAAAGGCGACATAGCTGTGATCGACTCATCGAGGACATCGACGGCTGAAATAGTGTGGGAGCTCCTGAAATACCTTAATTTTTATGATGAGATTGCTGCCAGAGCTATTCTCGCTGGAATTGTTACGGATACAGCTAATTTTAGATTTGCAAATGCCAGAACATTCAAGACCGTAGGCGAGATCCAGGCACTCTTCAACATACCCATGGGGGAGATTTACAATCTCATTGCACCCGTTAGCGATGAAGCCCTGGACATCGCCAAGAGAATGGCAATTTTAAAGGCATGCCAGAGGATGGAAATTAAGAAGGTTGGAAAATATCTAATTGCGCTATCTAAAGTTTCAGCCTATGAATCCCTGGCATGCAAGGTGTTCCTCCAGCTTGGGGCGGATATCGCAGTTGTCGGGAGTGAGAAGAAAGGAGTTAGAATCTCGGCCAGGGCAAAGGAAAGTCTGGTTAAAAAAGGACTGCATCTTGGAAGGCTTATGGAAAAAATTGGCCCGATTATAGAGGGTTCTGGAGGCGGACATAGCGGGGCTGCGGGAGCAAATGGAAAGAAAAATCTTGAGGATGGAATCAGGTTCCTCGTTGATGAGCTTGAGAAGTTTTTAAAATCCTGCCCATAGGATGCATGTTTGATTTCACCTTTCGAGAGTGTCCCCCCGCTTAGGGATCACAATGACCATGATAGACCCTTAAATAAAAGCATACTATAAACAGCCCTTCCCATAGAAAAGCTTTATTTATCTGAGGACAAGTCTTATTTGAAGGTGGTAATATGGCAAGATGTCCAATATGCGGAGAGGCTCTGAAGTGGGAGGAAATCATAGAACAGATGCTCACACTTGAGGATTTTGAGAACCTTCTTGAGGATAGGGATGAATTTCTTAAAGCTCTCGATGAGTTTGTGTTCAGATGTCCGCACTGCGGAGAAGAGTTCTGGGGCAGGGCACTGGATAGGAGGGAAGCCCCCAAGGTTTTTGAACTTTTGAACGAATTTAAAGGTGGAATTGATTATAAGAATGGAAAGATCAGGCTCAAACTCACAAACCTCCTGGCTTTGGATGTAATGCTTGAAGAATGGGATAGGAAGGTAGGGCGAGGAATATGATGAAGGATGCCATATCATCCCTCCTGAAGGAAGGGAATGTTGAGGGAGCGATAGAACTCGTGCTCCCGCTGGAGGATAAGATGTTGAAGCTCGAACTTCTGTGTTACATGATGGAGGAGCTGGGAGAAAAATACAAGGAGTATCCTGTTTTGCTCTCCGAGGCTGTTAGCCTAGCCCTCTCTCCTGTTGAGGATAAAGAAAAGGTTAGGGCATTGGGAATGCTCAGTCATGCTCTGGCTAGTGCAGGAGACTCTGAAAAAGCAGAGAAATATATGATTGAAGCCCTGAAAATCGCAAAGAAAATAGAATATCCCCTCTGGAAGGCAGAAGCCCTCGCCTACGTTGCCTACTATCTGGGAATGATGGGAACAACGAGCGATGCCTTCTATTACTTCAACGTGGCACTTGAGACGGCAGAGAGATCAAAGGAGCAGTATTCGGCGATTCTCCAAGTCCTCTCCCTAATCGCGGAATTGGCGATTGAAGTTGGAGATTCCTTGAATACCGGGGAAGCTGTGGATTTCTATTCAATAGCCAGGGATATATACACTTCTATCAAGAAGTTCGTGAGTGCAAATGAAATTGAAAACAAGATAAAGCTCGTTGAAGATGTAATCAAGAACGGTAGCTTTGCGGTTAAGAGGGCAATAGCAGAGGGGGATATAGATAGAGCCATAACAGCCGTTAAGTATCTGCCCCCTGAGGGTAAAGCGATAGCTCTTCTCGATATAGCTTACTGGCTCTTCCTTCACGAGAGAAAAGATCTGGCTAAAACGCTATTAGCTGATGTCTACAACATGTTCTTTGTTGAAAAGGTCAGACCGAATGATATCGAACTCATAGCTGTTGCCCATAAATTTATCAAGATAGGTCTGCTTGATGAAGCCCTAATCCTAGCGGGAATAATCCAGGATAAAAATGAAGCTTCAAAAGCTTTATATGAAATTGCTCTTGGATATGTCCGTTTCGGAAAGAAAGCCAAAGCCCTCAGCATAGCGGAGGGCATTCCAAACGAGCTGCTTAGAGAGAAAGCATTGAAGAAGCTGGGTGATAAAAATGTGGGATACGAGTAAGGATTATCGTTTGCTCGTTGCCGAAAAGAGCGTCGA
>QMUB01000156.1 GCA_003663695.1 Thermococci archaeon
AACCCACATAAGAATGCCAGTTTAAAGTTGAATTCCATCCCAGAAAGGCACTTATAATTTAAATCTTCTCCATAAAAGCCCCAATAAATGAATCACGAACCTTGATCAAACTTCGCGAAGGCGAAGTTTGTATGGTAGCCCCGCGGGGATTCGAACCCCGGTCGCGGGATCCAAAGTCCCACATGCTTGGCCGCTACACCACGGGGCTATGCCCGTTGAAGAGATGAGGAGGGAAGTTTATAAATTTTGCTCCATTGTGCGAAAATTTTATAAATCCTCACAATATAATATCCATTGGTAATTAAAAGATTCTGCGGAAGATTCCCATGATATGAAGCCTCACCATCCAGAGGAGGTGGTGGGGATGATTGCAAGGGTGAAGACGGGAATTCCCGGGATGGATGAGGTGTTAAATGGTGGAATTCCCGAGAGAAACGTCGTTCTTTTAAGCGGTGGCCCGGGAACAGGAAAATCCATATTCTCACAGCAGTTCATATGGAGTGGATTAGAACTCGGAGAACCTGGGATTTACGTGGCGTTAGAGGAGCATCCAGTCCAGATAAGGCAGAATATGGCTCAATTTGGCTGGGATGTCAGGAAATATGAAGATGATGGCATCTTTGCAATAGTGGATGCATTTACAGCAGGAATTGGAAAGTCCAGGGAGTATGAGAAATACATAATTCATGACTTAACAGACACCAGAGAGTTCATAGACGTCCTTAGAAGTGCTATAAAAGATATAAACGCGAAGCGCGTTGTTATAGACTCCGTAACGACGCTATACATAAACAAGCCCGCTCTTGCAAGGAGCATAATACTCCAGCTCAAGCGTGTCTTGGCAGGTATGGGAGCCACAGCACTCTTCGTGAGCCAGATAAGCGTTGGTGAAAGAGGTTTTGGAGGTCCAGGCGTGGAACATGGTGTTGATGGGATAATCCGCCTTGATTTGGATGAGATAGACGGAGAGCTGAAGCGCTCGCTCATAGTCTGGAAGATGCGTGGAACGAGGCACTCAATGAGGAGGCATCCCTTTGAGATCAAGGATGAGGGAGTAATAGTTTATCCTGAAAAAGTGCTAAAAATTTAAGGGGGTGGGAGGATGGAGGTTCCCTTAAATCCCCTTGGAAGGAAGGAAATACACAGGCTGGAGAGCACACTCCTATTTGGCACTCTCTTTAGACCCGAAGTTTTGGACCTAATAAAAGATCCCGCGGAGAGATTAACATGGGTGGACAGTTTAGCCGTGGCCGCTGGAGCCCTGGCCAGAGAAAAAGCGGGTATGACCACGAGTGAAATTGCTCGGGAACTTGGGAGAACCGAACAAACAATAAGAAAGCATTTGAAGGGGGAGAGCAAAGCGGGGCAGCTGGTGAGGGAAACCTATGAGCTCATAAAAGGGGGAAAGCTTGAGAACGTTCTCACATCATTAGAGGAGTGTAGAGAATACAGAGAAAAATACGAGAATCTGAAGAGAGAACTCGAGAGGATAAAAGATGAGATAGAAAAACTCCTTAAGTGATCAACCCTTTCCATTTTTCCTGTCGAGGGCTTCTTCCCATGTGAGGATCATGTGTGTGAATGTCCCTTCCTCCTCCTTTATACCCCTCTTAACCTCAGAAACGTGGGCATATTCTGCCTTAAATTGTTCTAAAATATAGTCCACGGCTTTTTCCGGATCAGCCTTCTCACCACAGGTATAAACATCGAGAGCTGCATATTTTTCCTCAGGCCATGTGTGAACGGATATATGGCTCTCCGCTACGATGACCATCCCGCTCACTCCGGTCGGGGAGAATTTAAAGAAGTAACTTGCCTTCACTTCCATATCGCTGACCTCAGCCGCTTTTAGAAAAATCTCCCGTATTCTGTTTGCATCGCTCAAAATTTCTTCGTTGCACCCTGCAGCTTCAACAATGTAGTGGTATCCAATGGTATCAGTCATCGCGACCACCCCATGTTTGATTAAAAGGAAAGGGACTGAGTTTTAAATCTATCGTTAATCCAAATAAACTTAACTCCCGAAGTTCCTGCGCCATATGATGTTTATGGGGGCAATTGCTTCCCGATAAAACTCCCTTAACCTCCTCGTATGCTCCTCCACCCATTCGCCGCTGACCTTTTTCCTTGCTAGACCCTCTTTAATAGCCTCTTCTGCAACAGCTCTTGCTTCTCTGGGATACACATCGGGATGCAGCGGCGATGGAATTATATACTCCTCGGTCAGCTCATCACCCACAACGCTTGCAATGGCTTCGGCGGCGGCTATGTTCATTCCAAGCGAGATGTCTTTCGCATTCACATCAAGAGCTCCTCTGAAAATTCCGGGGAATCCAAGGACATTGTTTATTTGATTTGGAAAATCGCTTCTTCCCGTTGCAACTATTTTAGCACCACCGCGCTTTGCATCATCGGGCATTATCTCGGGAACAGGATTTGCCATCGCAAAAACAATTGCATCATCCGCCATTTTGGATACCATATCCGGACTCACTATTCCCGCAGCACTAACTCCTATGAAGACATCAGCTCCCTCCATAGCTTTAGCCAAATCACCTTCAATCCCATGGATGTTGAACCTTGCCAATTCGCGCTTGTAAGGATTCAAATCATCCCTTCCCTCATGGATTATACCTCTTCTATCCACAGCTATTATCTCTCTAACTCCTTTATAATGAAGGAGCTTTGCTATTGCAGTTCCTGCAGCGCCTGCACCGCTTATTGCGACCTTTATATTACCAAAGTTCTTTCCCACGAGCTTCAAAGCATTCATCAAAGCCGCAAGGACAACGACGGCTGTACCGTGCTGGTCATCATGGAAGATCGGAATCTCGAGCTCCCTTTTAAGGCGCTCCTCGATTTCAAAGCATCTCGGAGCGCTTATGTCCTCAAGATTAATTCCTCCGAAGCCCTTAGAAATGAGCTTCACCGTATCTACAATCTCGTCAACATTTTTGCTGTCAATCAGAATAGGAAACGCGTCCACACCTGCAAGTGCTTTAAAAAGGACGCATTTTCCCTCCATAACCGGCATTCCTGCCAAAACTCCAATATCTCCCAGACCCAGAATTGCACTACCATCCGTAACAACCGCAACCGTATTTGGGATTATGGTGTAATCTTCATAACTTTCTCCCTTTTCAATGGCCTTGCACGGCTCGGCAACTCCCGGCGTGTAAGCCAAGCTTAGATCATAAAAATTCTCAATCTTAACCTTTGGAATAACCTCTATTTTTCCGTTTCCGGGAAAATTGCCCCTGTGATAGACAAGAGCATCTTTCTTAAGATTTCTTCTCTGTTCTTCGCTAATCCTCAATTTAAACACCTCCAATCCTATCAACACCAATCTTATCCGCTATTTCGTCAAGTTCCTTCAAAACCTTTTTGTAAATGGGAATTCCAATTTTGAGCCTTGTTTCCTGGGTTAAAAATCCTTTCTCGCCGTGAATCCATATCCTCTCAAAATCAGGATGCTTCTTCGATGACTTTATCTCGTCTATCATTTTGGTCATGCGTTCCTTAAACTCTTCCAGAGGAGTAAAAGCCTCAATATTTATTGCCATAAAGAAGTGATCCACCTCACTGTGCTTCTCATTCGTGTTCTTCACGTGCCTGCTCCAGGTTCCACCGCTCAAAATTCCGCTCAAAATATCCACCATGAGACTCAGACCATAGCCCTTATGTCCTCCAAAAAGCTCTCCCAGACCGCCCAGAGGAAGCAGAGCTCCATCATTAAATACCGCTTCAACATCTCTTGTTAAATTGCCGCCCGCATCAATCGCCCATCCTTCGGGAATTGGTTTATTCTTCCTCCTATAAACTTCCAGCTTCCCAATTGGGACAACACTAGTT
>QMUB01000157.1 GCA_003663695.1 Thermococci archaeon
ACTCAAGAAACTCGTAGATCTCGGGAAAGGTGCCGGATTGAAATTTGAAGCAATGTCCTATGACTTGAACTCAATGCTCTCTATTGCAATGATCCTGATAGTGATTTTAGTGGCAGTTTTAGGAGGTGTTGAACTATGAACATCATTTTCATGGCAATCAACTTGGCATTTGCCCTAATCATTGCCCCCTTAATAGATGGATTTGAGAGAAAGGTTAGAGCCAGGCTTCAGAATAGAAGGGGCCCTTCAATATTTCAGACATGGTGGGACTTGATAAAGCTGTTTAGAAGACCCTCCATTGAGCCGAGAGATTCAGTCAAATCCTTCTATATTATGGCACCATACTTAACGTTCACAGCAATCTTAACAGCTTGTCTGATCCTTCCAACGCTCCTCCCACACTCCCTGAATTTTGCTGGGGATCTTATAGTGGTCATTTATATGGTGAGCTTGGCAACTTTTGGATTTTCAATAGGCGCTTTCTCCTCTGGAAATCCATACGCTCAAATTGGCTCAAGTAGGGAACTCTCTCTATTCATGAGTGAAGAGCTGGTTCTGGCATTTGTAGTTGGAGTGATAGCATTGATAAGCAGAAGTTTGAGCTT
The DNA here is from genome assembly GCA_003663695.1 of Thermococci archaeon. Classification (GTDB taxonomy): domain Archaea; phylum Methanobacteriota_B; class Thermococci; order Thermococcales; family Thermococcaceae; genus Palaeococcus. The sequence goes on from QMUB01000157.1 coordinate 606, forward strand.
TGAGCACCTCTTTCCCCTGCCTTTGAGGATTTCATCAATACTCGCACTGGCACTGCTCTTCGTGATAATCTATGTAACGAGCTCGAGAATTCCCTTTGACATTCCCGAAGCTGAGCCTGAAATTATTGAAGGTCCCTTAATAGAGTACAGCGGAAGGCATTTAGCTTTGCTCCTCTACTTCATCCATTTAAAGCGGTTCCTGCTCTACGGCCTCTTTCTCAACTTCATTCTACCTGAGAAACCCGGAATTAGAATTGGCGGATTTTTGATTGGTTTAGTGATTCTATCTCTGGTTTACTCCTCTCTAGAAGCGTATTATGGAAGGTTCAGGATTGATCAGGCAATAAGACTTATGAAAAAGCTCTCATTCGTGGCTTTCATCGTGTGGATTATGGCAATGGTGGGGTGGTAGGTATGATCCTTGACATTTTAAGAAAAAACGATGCGGAGGTAATCAGACATGATGAAAGGCTCATTATAACCTCTGTTCCCAACGAAAAGCTCGAAGAAGTTGCGAAGGAACTTTTTAGCGCAAATTGTTATTATGCAACCGGAGTTGGAGTAGATGAAAGGGGGATGAGCCAAGGATTTGCAATCTATCATATCTTCAACTCCGAGAATGAGGGAAAATATATCGTGATAAAAACCTTCGCAAGGAATCTTACGATTCCTTCAATAACCCCCGTGATTGAGGGTGCAAACTGGGCCGAGAGAGAAGCCATGGACATGATAGGGATAAAGTTTGATGGCCATCCCGAACCTGAAAGATTGATTTTACCGGATGACTGGCCCGAGGGATTACATCCTTTGAGAAAGGATTTCCCCTACAATAAACGTCCCCCTTCCATAAAGCCCAAATCCAGGGTCAAGAAAAAGGATCCAAATACAATAGAAGTCCCTGTTGGTCCCTATCATCCAGCACTTCATGAGCCTGAATCCTTTGAGCTTTATATTAAAGGGGAGGAAATCGTTGAAGCAAAATACAAGGGGTTCCATGTTCACCGAGGAATGGAAAAGCTTGCTGAATCAAGGATGACAATAAATCAGATCCCATTTTTAGCCGAGAGGATTTGTGGAATTTGCGGGTTTACTCACTCCTGCGCTTATTGCCAAGCTGTTGAAGATGCTGCAAAAATAGATGTACCCGAGAGAGCATTGTACATAAGAACCTTACTCCTTGAAATAGAGAGAATTCACAGTCATCTGCTTTGGTTTGGGGTTGTTTTTCATTTGCTTGGATTTGAGAGTGGATTCATGCACACCTGGCGTATAAGGGAGGATTTCATGAATCTAGCCGAGATACTAACAGGAAACAGAAAGACATATGGTATGAACCTGATCGGAGGGGTTAGGAGGGCTATAGATGAGAGTAAAAAGAGGAAGGTTATGAGGATCGTCGAAGGAAGTAAAAGGGATACAGTGGAAATTTTTGACAATGTTATGGGAATGAGGGAGCTATTGAACAGAATGGAGAATGTAGGGGTTCTACCCAAAAAGGAAGCAAGAGGAATTGGAGTTGTGGGGCCAACAGCGAGAGGATCGGGGATAGACACGGATGTTAGGATAGATCATCCCTATGCTGCATACGGGGAGCTGGAGTTTAAAGTGCCGGTTTATAAAACGGGTGATGTTCTTTCAAGGGTTCTTGTGAGATATGAGGAAGTTCTTGAGAGCTTCTGGATCATTGAACAGGTTCTGGACCAGTTGCCTCAAGGTGATATCATAAATGAAAATTATAAGATTCCGGAATTTGCAATAGGTCTCGGAGCAACGGAAGCACCGAGAGGGGAGGATGTACACTTCCTGATTACGGAGAGAGAGAATAAAGTCTATCGCTGGCATCCGAGGGCGCCAACATACAACAATCTTCCCGCACTTCCAATAATGCTTGTGGGAGAAAAACTAGCGGATGCCCCCGTGATAATAGGTTCAATTGACCCCTGCTTCTCCTGCACTGATCATGTCTCCATAATAGATGCCGAGAGAGGTAAAATCCTATGGAAAGGGCCCCTGAATGAGGGGGTGAGAACATGGGGAGGTTAAGGCTAATTGGAAAGGCCATCTCGATTGGAAGGGTTACTGAAAAATATCCCTTTGCTCCTATAGAAGTTCCTGAAGGCTTTAGAGGTAAGCCCGTAATCAACCCCGATGAGTGTATAGGATGCAGTGCATGTGCAAATGCCTGTCCTCCCCAAGCGCTTCAGGTTTACGATGATTTAAAGAGGGGGATTAGGGTTATTCACTTCTTTTTGGGTAGATGCATCTTCTGTGCACGCTGTCAAGATGTGTGCCCGACAGATGCGATAAGGTTAACCAAGGAATTTGAGCTCGCCACCTTATCCGAGGAGGATCTCCATCAAGTCGTTGAGCTTCAGATGGTTCGTTGTAAAGAATGTGGAAGACCTTTCGATACATTTAGACACGTAATCTATTTGGCCAAAGAGCTACCTCCGGAGCAGAGAACTATGATGTTTTTATGTCCAGAATGCAGGGCGAAAAAAGCTTCTAAAATTATAAGCTTCGCAAAAGGTGGTGGGAAAATTGTTTGAAAAAAGTTTATGGGTATTCCATTTAAACAGCGGCAGCTGCAACGGTTGTGATATTGAAGTTCTCAACATATTCGCGCCCAGGCAAGATGTCGAAAGGTTTGGAATTAAGCTCGTTGGTTCTCCGAGGCATGCAGATGCAATAGCCTTCACGGGACCGATAACGAGGGAATCTCTTCCAAAGGCGGTAGAAGCTCTTAAAGCCGTCCCGGAACCCAAACTCCTCCTTGCAATAGGGTCATGTGCATGTGGTGGTGGAATATGGTACGACACCTATGCTGTAATTGGAGGCGTTAAGGAGTTTTACAAGATTCTCAAGGAGGAGTATAACATTGAGCCGCCAACGACCATTTACATTCCAGGCTGCCCACCCAAGCCGGAGGCAATAATCTATGGTGTGGCATTGGCGAGGAAAGCTGTGAAGCAGAAGCAAAAAAAGGAAATCTACATCGAGGAGCTCAATGAGGACATGAGAAGAGAAATTGCTGAGATATTATTCAGCGAAGCAAAGGGTACGAGACACTTTCTTCCCAACATAGTGGTCAAGACAAAGGAGGGAGAAGAAAGTGAATCTTGAAAATAGTTTTTTTCTTTTGATGAAGTTTGTCATCCCGGTTTATCTATTGGCGTTCATCATTTATGCAATTAGAGCTTTCAAGGGCCCAACGATAGTGGATATAATCCTAGCAGTTGACTGTAT
>QMUB01000158.1 GCA_003663695.1 Thermococci archaeon
CCTCTCACCGCCAGCATAACCCTGAAAGATGAAAAAGGCAAGGAATGGAAGATTGGAGGGCTGGGGAGCTATTTTGAGGATGTCGAAGGAGGGAAGTTCATACTCCTTGACTGATTCTTAATTTTTGGAGGTGAGCATATGAAAATATTGATTTTGGGATTCGAATATCTGCCAGTGAAAGTTGGAGGACTTGCCGAAGCTATAACGAGCATAGCCGAGACATTGGCAAACATGGGGAATGAGGTTATGGTGTTCACGCCCTCCCATGGACATAAGGAGGGTAGGAAGGTCGCGAGCTTCGAAGTCCTTGGGGAACGCGTTGAGGTTTATGAGAGATGGCAGAATGGTGTTAGGGTTTTTGCTATAAGTGATCCTGTACTGGACAATAAGGATGTCTACGGTCCCGGATGGGAAGGGCTCCTTAACAAAGTCCTTCGCTTTGCAAGAGGAGGTGTGGGAACTTTAAACCTGCTCCTAGAGAGGGAAGGAAAACCGGATGTTCTCCACTTCCATGACTGGCACACCGTTTTAACCGGAGCTCTTATTAAGAAGTACTTCCAGATACCAAGCGTTTTTACCATACACAGACTAAACAAGTCAAAAATCCCCGGCCACTATTTCCACGAGGCGAACTTGGGGGAGCTGGCTCCTTTCCCGGACATCGACCCGGAGTATGTTGGAGCGTACATAGCGGATGTTGTTACGACAGTGAGCAGGAGCTATCTCTGGGAGGAGTGGGATTTCTACAAAAACTTTGAAGGGAAGGCGACTTATGTTTACAATGGGATAGACTGCTCTTTCTGGAACGAAGAATTTCTGGAAAGCAGAGATCTGCCCAGACACGAGAGGAGAAGAAAGATCTTAGAAAGTTTAGGATTGCGTGATGGAATCGCCTTCATGTTCATCGGAAGATTTGATAAGGGACAAAAAGGAGTCGACACGCTTTTAAGGTCAATAGACCTCCTTGCGAACTCTCATCCCGAGGAATTCTCAAACATGCGCTTCCTCATAATAGGGAAGGGAGATCCGGAGCTCGAAAAATGGGCTCGTGAGCTGGAGGGCAAGTACCCGGACAAAGTCAAGGTTATCACCGAGATGCTCAAAAGAGAGTTCACAAGGGAGCTTTATGGAAGTGTAGACTTCACTCTGGTTCCCTCATACTTTGAGCCCTTTGGACTTGTTCAGATGGAAGCCATGTGCCTTGGAGCAATCCCCATAGGCTCGGCAGTTGGCGGAATAAGGGACACCATAGTGAGCTTGGATAGAGACAAGGAAAATGCAACAGGTTTTTTGGTCCCTCCAAAGGATGCCGAAGCGCTTGCCAATGCAATTTTAAAAGCAGCAGAGCTCAGGAAGAGAGATGTTGACCTGCTGAAGAAAATGCGTCAGAACGGAAAGAAAAGGGCAAAAGAAGTTTTCACATGGGAAAATGCATGTAGGCGATACTTAAGGGCTTACAAAAATGATATAGACAAGGCAGTTGGCTTTTTGAGGTGAGCTGATGGAGTGTCCCTTCTGCAATCCTCCAAAAGAAGCCCTCCTCTATGAGGATGGGCTCATTAAAATTTTGATAGACTCCTATCCTGCAGGCAGAGGGCATTTACTTGTGGTTCCAAAGAAGCATGCAAAAGAATGGAACGAGCTAACACGAGAAGAAAAAATGGCCATTTTTGAAGGAATGGAGCTTGCAATGGAGAATCTCAAAAAAGCCTTTAATCCAGATGGGTTTAACATAGGAATTAATCTGGGACGAGCAGCGGGACAGACAGTCGAACACATCCATCTTCATGTTATTCCGAGATATGAAGGAGACTCAAAATTCCCAAGGGGAGGAGTTAGGAAGGCTGTTCTGGATATTGAGGATGAGAATCTCAGCTTAAAAGAAAGATGGATTAAAAACAGGATGAGTGAAGAGGAAATTAAAAAATTAAAGGAGGTGTTTGAACTAGAATGAGAAAAGGGTAGAATAGACAAAACTTTCTCCCTCTTCACTCCTAAGTTCCTCAGAATTCAGAATTAGCTTCAAAGATTCTTTCAACCCTTTGTTTACATAAAGGAGAAGTAGAAGCTTCCCATCAACCTTTTCCATCTCTCCATGGGGCTCTATTGAGAGCAGGAGGTACTGGCTCGTCTCTTTCATTATGCTAATTCTTGAAATGCTGAATTTGCCCATGCAGTACATCTTATGGCCATCATGGGGCCAGAAGGATATGATCTCCAAAGTTGAACCATCTAAGAATATATCAACCAGCGGCGGGGTTCTGGAGGCTATTATGGGATATTTAAATCCGCTGTTTACGAAATATAGAAGTCCTCTGGCAGTTCCTACATATATTCCTTTGGCCAGTTTATCGATATATTCGGCAATTACATTATCATAGCTAATGTTCCTAACCGTCTCTTCCATAAATACCACCTCAATACCAAATTTTGAATGTATCTTACTTGATTGCAGAATAGTTATTTTTATGGTTCTTATTTAATATACCTAGGCACTTCCCATATATTAATTTTATGGGGGTAAGGGGGATGCCTTATAATATATAGGTTATGAGGATATTTAGGTAATAACAAATTACTTGGTGGTGAACATGAGAATAGTCTCTGCTGACACCGGAGGAGCATTGCTCGATGGAGAGTATGAACCCATTGGGTTGATAGCCACAGCTGCAGTGCTCGTGGAAAAACCCTTTAGAACAGCATCTCTAAGCATCGAAAAATACTCCAATCCCTTTGATTATGATATGAGCGGTAGGGATGCCATAAAGGATGAGACGCTTCTAGCCCTAAAGCTCGCTAAAAAAGTCAAGCCCGATGTGATTCATTTAGATTCGAGCCTAGGAGGGATACCGGTGAGGCATTTGGATGACGTTACAATCGATGCCTTGAGGATATCCGATAGAGGAAAAGCGGTATGGCACGATATCGGAAAGGAACTTAGACCTATAGTGAAGAGATTTTGGGAGAACACCGGAATCGATGTGCTAGCCGTTGGAAAGAGCAGTGTGGCGGTTAGAGTGGCGGAGATTTATGCAGGGCTGTATTCCACAAAGTGGGGAATTGAATATGCATTAAAAGAGGGCGCTGCAAGAATTGGCCTGCCCAGGTATATGAAGGTAGAACTTAAAAGGGGTATTCTGCGTGGGGAGAGCCTGGATCCGCGGGAAGGAGGGCTTTATGGAGAGATCTTCCCTGAGGTAGAAGAGCCCGTTAGCATAGAGGTTTATCCAAACCCTGTTGCCAGGACATTTATGGTTGTCGAAATAAAGGTTTAGCCCAAAAATTTTCGATTTTTCTCTCTTCTCACCGAGTTATAAGTTTTATATGTGTGAAGCAAACTCCAGATGGTGGTGAAGATGGAAAATGCGGGATCCTATGATTTGGTAGGAGGAAAGCTGGAGGTTCATACTAAAGAGAAAAAGCTTCTCATGGGCAATGAAGCCATAGCCTATGGAGCTCTTGAGAGCGGCATATCCTTTGCCACGGGTTATCCTGGAACCCCATCCACAGAGGTTATCGAGACCATAGCCCACTTAAATCCGGAGGTTTTTGCCGAATGGGCACCGAATGAAAAGGTTGCCCTTGAGGAGGCTGCGGGTGTAGCTTATGCCGGATTGAGAGCCCTAGTAACCATGAAGTGCGTTGGCTTAAATGTGGCTGCCGACCCTCTAATGAGCCTCGCCTATTCCGGAGTTGAAGGAGGGCTTGTGATTCTTGTGGCCGACGACCCAGGACCCCATACCTCTCAAACGGAGCAGGACGACCGGTATTATGGAAAAATTTCATTATTGCCCGTTCTGGAGCCAGCGGATGTTCAGGAAGCCCACGATTTAATAAAATACGCC
>QMUB01000159.1 GCA_003663695.1 Thermococci archaeon
CAAGATAATCTTAATAAATGGCAAACCTGCAAAGGGAAGCGCCCTTGTAGAGGAGGGGGATGAAGTTAAGGTGATGCCTGTTTTGAGCGGTGGTTAAACCGGTCGCAAATTAAACTGGAATCACAACAGGAACCCCCGAAAGTTTGTGAATGGTTACGGGGATTTCATATACCTTGCTTATCAGTTCGGGTGTCACTATCTCATGTCCACCTTTAGCCACTATTTCTCCATTTTTCATGAATATAAATTCATCAGCGAACCTGAGAGCGATGTTAACGTCATGCACAACCACCACTGCGGTTATGCCCTTCTCAAGGGAGAGCTTCTTTACCAAGTGCATGAACTCGAGCTGGCTCTTCAAATCAAGGTTGTTTGTCGGCTCATCGAGGAGAAGAACCTTAGCTTCCTGAGCCAGTGCCCTTGCTATAACAACTTTCTGGAGTTCCCCGCCACTTAACTGTTTTAACTTTTTCAAAGCGAGCCTTTCAATGCCCAGCATTCTTAAAACATTCTCCACGATCTTCATGTCCTTCTTGCCCACATTGAGTCCCATATGAGGCTTCCTCCCAAGGAGAACATAGTCAAAAACTGACATGAAAGTGGGATTGCTTTTCTGGGGAACATAGGCTATAAGTTTGGCAGCTTCTTCAGGCTTAAGTTCCTTTAGAGAAAGACCGCTTATGTAAATACTCCCCCTCGGCTTCAGAAGACCGTTTATACATTTGAGGAGTGTGGATTTTCCAGCACCATTTGGCCCCAGTATGGCAACTACTTTACCTTCTTCAATCTCAATATTAATCCCCTTCAGTGTGGGGATTCCGTTGTATGAGAATTCGACATTTTTGAGCACTATCATCTACTCACCTCCATCCTGACCAAGAGATACACAAAGAGAGGGGCTCCCATAAAAGATGTAATTATCCCCACGGGGAGTATCGTTGGGGATAGTATTGTTCTGGAGAAAGTATCCGAGACTAAGAGCAAAAGAGCACCTAAAAGCACCGAAGATGGGAGTAAAAACCTGTGGTCGCTCCCTATTAATAAGCGCACCATATGAGGACATATAAGTCCAATGAAACCAATTATTCCAACGAATGCAACACTCACAGCGGTTATCAGGGATGCAAGAAGTGTCCCCACGATTCTAACCCTCTCTACATTCACTCCCAAGGAGCTTGCTATATCATCACCGCTTTCAATGGCATTCAAATCCCAGCTTCTAAGTATAAAATACATGAGTGCCGTCCCCAATGTAATTCCGATTACTCCAATTTCTCTCCAAGAAGCCCTTCCCAGATCACCAAAGCTCCAGTAAACCATTGAAGCAAGCTGAATTTCATCGGCAAAATACTGAAGTAGTGTGGTTCCTGCCGTGAACATCGCACTCATTGCGACCCCAGCGAGTATCATAGCCTCCGGACTCAAACCTCTAAGGCTCGCAAGTGTTAGGACAACGAATACACCTAAAAGAGAGCCCAAAAATGCGAAAAGAGCTGTAGAATATGGATTGTTTAAGAGAATTCTTCCTGTGCTCTCTGCTCCTCCCGAGCCAAGAATAAAGATTGCGAGTGATGCCCCGAACATAGCTCCATGTGATACACCCATCGTAAATGGACTTGCTAATGGATTTCTAAGGAGAGTCTGCATAGCAGCACCAGCAAGAGCCAATCCTCCCCCCACTAAAAGAGCCGCTAAAACCCTTGGGAGACGCATGTTCCATATAACCATCCCCGATGCTCCGCCACCACCACTCAAAGCTCTAAAAACATCTAAAAAAGACATATCATAAGAACCAAACCTTAATGCAACTATAACCGAAACTAAGAGGGATAAAATAAGAGTAAAATTAAAAAGTATCTTTCGCTTGATGTGTTTCCGATATGCATCTATCATATCATCACCTAGGGAGAGATGGGCAGTGAATAATTAACCGTGCCATTTTCTAGGTTTATCCGCCCGAATCCGCCGAATTGATGGGCTATTTCTTTGTAAACAGGTTTTCCTACGAGGAAATTATAAATCTCGTCTGCTTTTTTCTTTGGATCAACATCCTCAAAGCGCTTGGGATAAAGGACTTTCCCTATAAAGTAAGCATCCGCCACTGCTGTGCCTATGTTCGTTGAGTAGAAGTTGTAAGGTAGAACACCGTAGATATTGCCCTCCTTGAAAGCTTTAAGAGAGTTATAAAAATCAGGACTCTTTGAGTAGTCCTCCTGGATGAGTTTTAAACCTCCTTCATCAAGGAATATAAATTCTGGATTCCATTCGAGGAGTTTTTCCTTGTCTATGAAAACATGGCTCTGATTTATGCTCCCCGCAACATTCCTAACATTCAGAACTTTGAATGCGGGATAAGTAGGTTTGGTGCTTTCTATCCCGTGTGCCCCTTTATAGCCTATTCCACCAATATAAGCGGTTGGACTCTCTGCATTCTCCGCCCTCTTCTCCAAGTCATTTTGAATGCTCTTTATAAAGGATATGACCTCATTTGCCCTTTTTTCCTTTCCTAAAATTTTTCCTGCTAATTCAAGCGATTTAAAAAGAGATGCGTCCTCAAAAGTCTCCAATGTGCCGTAGCTTAATACAACCACAGGAATTCCCGTTTTTTCCTGAATATCATCCGCAGTCTTTGTGTCCACATATGTCATAAATATTACATCGGGCTTGAGATTAATGAGAGCCTCCAGATTTGGAAGCTTTCCCGGACCCCCGGGTCCTATAGAGGGAAGATTCCGAAGTTCAGGATGTGCCATAGCATAAGGTCTCCCATAGGGATATTTCTTTTCAAAATCTTCAACCCCCACTACCCTATCTGTAGCATTAAGATAAACAATTATTCTCAAAGCTCCTGGACCAGTAGCCACAATTTTTTCCACATTTGCCGGAACCTCAACTTCTCTTCCAAGTGTATCGACAATTTTAACAGAGTTAGAGGTATTGGTTTTGGTCTGTATACAGCCGCTTAGGGATGTTATTAAGAGCAAACCCACAAACAACGCCAAAAACCGCTTCATTTTTTCACCTCCACTATACCTCTCCCAATAACCGCATGGTAGCTTTCACCCGCACATTTTATGCAGAGGGGCTTTTCATCTACGTAGATAATTCTTGTAGACATTACGAGCTCTCCGCATTTGGAGCATCGAATGCTCTCAAAAATAGGTGCCTGTTCGATGGGAGGCACTTTAACCCTAGTTATAACAAACTCTTCTTTTGGAATCCCAAGCATCTTGTATCCCGTTTTCTCCCATACTTCTCCAAGCCTTCTCTTCTCATCGAAAGAACCCTCTCTCCTTTTTACTACCTTCTCAAAGAGTTCCATGGCTTCGGGAGGATAGTACTTCCTGAGTCTCTCAGCATCAACATAAATCCTTACACCTTCCCAGCTTCCACGTTTAACAAGTGTCAGTGCAGTTTTTCCAAGATCAAGATATATGAGAGAATTATTTCCAAGGGTGCATCCCGTGGCAACTTGAACTCCATCGGTAAAGCAGTTGTTTGTTTCCACTATAGCCAGAATTTCCTCCTCTATACTCCCGTTAAAACCCAATCTGCCAACTCCAAGCTCCTTCATGGCAACAACCGATGCCTTTATCCCAAGAGCAACGTAAGGACATATATGCCCGTGAAACTCTCTAGCAATTTCCAGCATGCTCTTTAAATCCTCCCTCTCTATCAGCTCATTAAGATTCTCCATTTGTATCACTATTTTAAAGAAAAGTAGCATCAGATATAAGCATTTTTTCATATTTGTGTTATCAACCAAAGGTTTATAAAAATGTGCATATGCACAAACTTTATATGTCATAAATTTCAAC
>QMUB01000160.1 GCA_003663695.1 Thermococci archaeon
CCATTAGGCCCCCTTTCCATAAATCTGTAATAAAAACACTTCTTCTGAAAACTAGCCCCCCATCATGTAGATTAAATCCGGTATCCGCCTAAATCAAAGCAGAATAATAGTTATCTCTAATATACATGTAAAGGAAAAAGTAAAGTATCCTTCAAATAATAGCATTGCTATAGCTACAGAGGTAAATTTTTAGCATGAGCGAGGAGCTTATGACGGTGCACAAAGAGCCCAAAGATCATAACTTGGACGGATACTATCGGTTCGGGCATAACAGGTTCGATTCGGAACGTATGCCGTCCGGTGACCTCTGTCTTACGATCCATGAAGCTTTCTGGCGATGGAGTGCTAGTTATCGAAAGAACTGGAGGGACACAAAGAAGAAGCGTCTTGAGGACAACTTGCACAGTTTCGTAAATGGTCTCCTTGGAGCAGCTGCCCAGAATCTGCTGCCCTCTGAAAAGGGGAAGGGCCTGTTACTCTGGGAAAGCCGAATTTCTGAAGGGACTACTTGATAAAGGGTTCAATCCCATTGACTAGGAGGATGGGGGATCATCTCTGATACAATCTTTGCTTCAAGGTATGGGCTGGGCTCTAGATTTTAATCCTTTTGAAGACGATCGAAGGAAGAATATCGATGCCAGCCGGACACGCGAAAAGATTAAAGAGAAATCAATCTAAAAGCTTTTTAGAAAACTCACTAATGGAACTTCTTTCTTTTGAATCCCATGGGGACAAATATCAGGCGCTATAACTTAAGCGAGATAAAGTCCTGGCTTTGCGAAAGGAAGATGAAATCAGTCGAAAGAAGTAAGGTGAGCTTGCATATATTACCTGAATACTCCTTCTATGGATAAAAAGCTGGAAATTAAGTCTTGAGTTTATTAATATTTAGCTTATTATCTAAGTTATATATTAACATACTTATCTGATATAAAAGGAGAATAAAGTGATGATCCCCAACTGGCTCGAAAAGAGACATGACACCTTATGGGAAGTCTTTAGACATTCACCTTTCAGGTTTGAAGAAGCGGCGACTATCTTAAAGGAAAAGAACCAGGACAGTGAGGATCAGGTTAATGTGTTCCTTGCAGAGCTGAGGAAAAAGGGATGGCTTACGGTGGAGTTTGACCTGGAGGATACGAGAAAAAGGATTTATAAACTCAAAAGCAAGGATGAGATAATATCCGAGCTCCTTTCTGTTAAAAAAGATCAGCTTACGCGAGCTGACCTTGAGACACTTCTGAAGAGGGCGGCGGACCTTATAAGGACGAGGGTGGACTATACCTTCATCCTGGCCCTCCTTTTTTACAAGAGGATAAGCGACAAATGGGAGATGGAGCTTGAGCAGGCATACAAAGAGGCCCTTGAGGACGGACTGAGCGAGGAAGAGGCAAGAGAAGAGGCTAAGAACTCAATATACCACGACTTCGACATCCCCGAGGAATATCTTTGGGAGCGGATAAGAGAGGATCCCTCACGAATTCCGGAGAACTTCTCCAAGGCCATGAAGGCTTTGGCTGATAGAAATACAGAATTGAGGGATGTCTTTGAAAATGTGGACTTTGTCCAGTTTACAACCAGCCGGGAGAATGCCGAGATTCTGCGCCAGCTTGTGGAGCTGTTCAGTGCAAGGCCGCTTAACCACGTGTCCCCTGATATCCTTGGGGACGCCTATGAGTGGATCCTGCACTACTTCGCTCCCCAGAAGGCGAAGGAGGGTGAGGTCTATACCCCCAGAGAGGTTATAAAGCTGATTGTGGAAATGCTTGACCCGCAACCAGGTAAAGGTGTATATGACCCTGCCTCAGGCTCGGGCGGCATGCTTATTATCTCCTATCAACATGTGGAGAATGAATCTGGCCGGCAAGAGGCGGAGAAACTCTTTCTCTTCGGGCAAGAGGCCAACCATAAGACCCTCGCCCTCGCCAAGATGAATCTTTACATTCATGACATCGGAAATGCCCACATTATGCTCGGCGATACCCTCCTCTATCCTAAATTCAAAGAGGGTGAAAGGTTGCAACAATTTGACATTGTGATCGCCAATCCACCATGGAATCAGGATGGCTACAATGAAGAGGTACTTAAAAAAGGGGAGTTTTGGAGGGAAAGGTACAAGGTGGGCTTCACGCCTAAACAGTCAGCAGATTGGGCATGGATCCAGCACATGCTCTCATCGGCTAAAGAGGATACTGGAAAGGTGGGAATTGTGATAGACAATGGCTGCCTCTTCAGGGGAGGCAAAGAAAAGGCAATAAGAACTTTGCTTGTTGGCAAAGACCTGTTAGACACTGTTATTCTCCTCCCTGAAAAGCTTTTCTATAACACCGGTGCACCTGGTGCAGTCCTCGTGTTTAGCAAAAACAAGTCGGAAAAAAGAAAGGGCAAAATCCTTTTCATAAACGCCAGCAGAGAGTATGAGCAACACCCGGAGGTGAGAAAGCTCAACCGCTTATGGGATGAACATATAGAGAAGATAGCAAAGGCATACAAGGATTTTAGTGAAACTGATGGATTTTCGAGGGCCGTGGGAATCGATGAGATAAAAGAAAACGACTTTAATCTAAACGTCACCCTCTATGTATTCCCGGAAGAAGAAACCGAGGAGATAGATGTAGCAGAAGAGTGGAAGGAGCTTCGCAGAATCGAGGAAGAGCTTGTGGGCATCGAGACAAGGATCGAGAATTATCTAATGGAATTAAAGAGGGATTAGTATGTTCAAACCAAATTTTCGATACACAGATAAGATAGTAAACCATTTGACACAGATTGCTGTCGCCAGAGACTTAATCCTGAATTCTCCTTTAGTTCCTAAGTGGGAAGTGGCACTTCGTCGTGAAGCAATTATCCGGAGTGCCCATTCCTCAACTGCCATTGAGGGGAACAGGTTATCTTTAGAACAGGTCAGCGATTTGGCCCAAGGACGCGAAGTGATGGCAACCCGTAAGGATAAGCAAGAGGTCTTAAATTATCTCAATGTACTGGAAAATGTTGAAAGATTAACCGACGGCAAGAATATCACAGAGAAAAATCTTTTAAATATCCACAAGATTTTAACTCAAGATACATTAGAAAATCCTTCTGATTGTGGAGTCTATCGTAATCGCTATGTAGTGGTTGCAAACAGATTAACGGGTGAGGTTATTTTCAGGCCACCTCCAAATGAAGATGTACCCGGCTTGGTAAGAGCTCTAATTGAGTGGTTGAACTCCTCCGAGGCAAAAGCACTTGATCCTGTCATTGAGGCAGGGATAGCCCATTATGAATTCGTTAGAATCCATCCTTTTATAGATGGGAACGGTAGAACAGCACGAGGCCTGGCTACCTTGATACTTTATCTGCAAGGCTTTGATGCAAAACAATTTTTCTGCCTTGACGACTACTATGATTTAGACAGACCATCTTATTATAGGGTGCTGCAGAATGTAGATCAGAAAACCCTCGATTTAACCAATTGGCTTGATTACTTTGTTGATGGGGTCAATGTTAGCATTTTGGCTGTAAAAGAGAGGGTTATAAAACTAAGCAGTGAAAGATTGAGAAGTACAAAGAGAGGGCAGATTGCCCTGACGGAAAGACAGATGAGGATTGTGGAGTTTATAAACCTGCATGCCAAGATAACAAACAAAGATGTGAGAACAATGTTTAAAATCACCTCCCAAGCTGCTTATAAAGAGATTATGAAACTTGTGAAACTTGATGTTATTGAGCCGGTTGGGAAAGGGAGAAGTCTTTCCTATCAACTAAAAATAGGTTGATGATTAG
>QMUB01000161.1 GCA_003663695.1 Thermococci archaeon
ATACCCCGAAAAAATGGCTAGAAGAATAGAAAAAACCGGAGTACCAGTCTTCGAAACCGTAGAAGACGGCGTAGACGCCATCAAAGCACTCACAAAATACGGAAAATATCTAAGAGAGTTGAGCTTCTAGTTTATTGTTTGCTTTAGGGTGCTGCCTCTCCTTGGTTCTAATTCTTATGATTTTTGTCATTTATTCCTGCATTGCTTTAATTATTGTCAACTATCTGCTGTAGTAAAGGAAAACAGTTTTTAATTCATCTCTCTTTTTATGAATTGGATAAAATATCCAAATGGTGACAGACATGGCTGAAGAATTAAAAGTGAAAAAAGTGGAAAATAAGGATATCGTTGATGAGTACGCAAAATGGAATAGTCTTGATGTTTTAGAGAATGCAAACAGATATCCGGGGCCCACGGGCTTCTTTGCTTTTGTCATGGAAAACGCGCTCATAGAGCATCTAACTTTAATTCCAAAGGAATATCTGAGACATCACTATAGAGGGGATATATACATTCATAAACTGCCATACAGCATATACATCCCCTATTGCACCGGACACAGTATAGCGAAGGTTTTGGAGAGAGGATTAAAAACTCCCACAATAAGCTCCAGACCGGCCAAACACTTTGATACCTTTGTGGATCATGTGGCTAACTACCTCATAACGATGCAACATTATTTTTCCGGAGCTCAAGCACTTTCAAGCGTGGAATGGTATGCGGGAGCCTTCATTAGGGAAGATAAGCTGGACGAAAGGAAAATAGAGCAGCAGATACAACGACTTGTTTTTAACTTGAATTATCCTTCTAGAATAGGTATGCAAACCCCCTTCACAAATTTTACCATGACACTTGATGCTCCAAAAGCTATGCTGAATGGAGACTATGCGGTCTATGGAGGGAAAAAGATTGCTCCTCTTGGAGAATATGAGAAGGAAGCAAAAAAATTCGTGATTGCATTTACGAATGTCTTGAAGGAGGGGGATGAAAAGGGGCAGCCATTCACATTTCCAATTCCAACCCTCATGACAACGGCAAAGATGATATGGGATGATCCGGAGATATTTGAGGCTATATTTACAACCGCTGCAAAAAGAGGAAGCTTTTACTGGCTTAATACGAATATTGTTGATCCTGATGCGAGCTATGCTATGTGCTGCAGGTTAACGATAGATAAGAATGATCTCTCTCTAACCTTTGGAGTAACGGAAGAAAGTGTGGAGGAAGAAACAATCAAAAAGCTGGAAAGGCAGCGTTTTGGTGGGCTATGGGCAATGCCAGATGTTACGGGTTCAATAAACGTTACCACGATAAATTTACCCAGAATAGCCATGAAATCCAAAGATGATGACACATTTTGGCAAGAATATGGAGAGATACTTGAGACTGTTAAAAATACAACTGAGTGGTTTCGAAATAGATATATCAAGCTGATAAACAATTATGACAACATGTATCAGATGATTCATATGTACCTCAAAGAATTTCCACTAAGTCACTTTAACACGGTGGGGATCCTCGGATTGCCCGAAGCGGCTGCTATCTATCTCAACAATCCTTCATTATGGTTTGAGGGAACGAGGAAAGAATGGAAGGAAGCTGCCAAGCTCATGAAGGAAATGGTGGAGTTTGCAACTAAAAAAGCCCGTGAATGGATGAAGGAAACCGGAATACCTTGGAATGTGGAGGAAGTGCCCGGAGAAAGTGCTGCAGCAAAGCTTGCAATGAAGGACTTAAAAGACTTCCCGGACCTCCAAAAATACCTCAGTGATATTGAGAATCCAGTTTACTCAACAAGCATAGCACCCTATTATGGAGCACTTGAACTGGTGGATAGAATAAAGGTGGAGAGCATAGTTCAAAGGAGCTTCACAGGTGGGGTAATGATGCATATATTCATTGGAGAAGAGCCCGATCCCGAAGCTCTTGCAAAGCTCACCAGGAGACTTATGAAGACTGATCTCGTTTATTGGAGTTACACTCCCGCCATAACGGTATGCAATAAATGCGGGTACTCAATAACTGGTCTCCACACACACTGTCCGCGCTGTGGGAGCGAGAACGTCGAGATATGGAGCAGGATAATCGGGTATTACAG
The DNA here is from genome assembly GCA_003663695.1 of Thermococci archaeon. GTDB lineage: Archaea > Methanobacteriota_B > Thermococci > Thermococcales > Thermococcaceae > Palaeococcus. The sequence continues at coordinate 2,099 of QMUB01000161.1, forward strand.
ACCCTTAAAGAACTGGAATCCCTTTAGAAAAAAGGAGTTCTGGACTAGGAAGCACTATTCTCCTTGATTTTTTTACTTGGGGGTGAACCCATGCTTGTAAGTGGATGGAAAAGCGTCAGTATGATTGATGTTCATGGAAAAGTCACGTTTACCCTCTGGCTTTGTGGGTGTAATTTAAAATGCCCTTTCTGCCACAATTGGAAAATTGCAGAAAATATAGGATGTGTGAGACTGGATGAAGCCAAATTTTTTGAAGATTTGGAAGAGAGCAAATTCCTAATCGATTATCTCCATATAACCGGCGGTGAACCCCTTCTCCAGTGGAAAGAGTTAAAGAACCTGCTGAGGAGGGTTAAGGAACTTGGGATAGCGGTCAGCCTCAACACAAACGGAACCCTCATCGTACCCCTAAAAAAGCTTATACGGGAAGGTTTAATTGACCATATGGCGACCGATTTAAAAGCACCTCCTTCATCCCTCTACGGGCTCCCCGAAGAAGCCAGTGGGGAGCTTTGGAAATCCTTTCTTAAAAGCTTGGATTTGATATCCAAACACCAGATCCCATTGGAGCTCAGAATTCCGGTGGCCAGAGGATTTGCAATGGATGAAGTCTTGAAATACATTGACAGCGCACTCTCTCATCTTAACAGGCATCCGAACTTTTACATAATTCTAAATCCTCTGGTAGGGGCTCCCATGGTTTCTCCAAGGGATGGGGAATGGTGCCGCGTTCATTGCTTCCCAAAGGAGGAGCTTGAGATTATAAGCGAACATCTGGAAGATGAGGGGATATCTCCGGTGCTCCTCTCGGCGCTTACCGAAAAGTTTTTAAATTATCCGAAAGGTTAAGAGAATGGACGCACCACTGCCCCGGTGGTGTAGCCCGGCCAAACATGCGGGCCTTTCGAGCCCGCGCCCCGGGTTCAAATCCCGGCCGGGGCACCAAAAATCTCCAAAGTGCTGTTCTGTGAGTAGCTTTACTATCAATGATGGATTCTCCTTAAAGAGAGCCCACCTTAACCATGATAAAGCTTTTTAGGGCGTAACAACTATCTCCTCCCATGCTGGCAGTAAAGGTCTATCGAAGGGAAGCGGAGAAGGTTAGAAAAAAGCTTTTAGAGACGGGTGTTTTGGCGAGGGGTTACTCTGTGAAGCGTGAGGGGGAGTATGTTCTTTTTCCTATAGTCAGACCTGTTGAAGGCTTTGAGATTGTTGAGGTAGAGTTTGAAAAAATTCCAAAGCGTCCTCACAGCTACCGCGAGATTGTTGATGTTCCGGAAAATCTTAAATCCCTTCTCCCGAGCTCCTTCGACATAGTAGGAGATTTGGCAGTAATTGAACTCCCCGGGGAGCTCATGCCCTACGGGAAGGACATTGGAGATGCAATCCTAAGGGTTCATGGGCATATAAAGGGGGTTTTTGCAAAGGGCAGTAAGGTCTCAGGAACTTATAGGGTTCGTGAGCTCATACATCTTGCCGGCGAGCGGAGAACTGAAACAATCCACAAAGAGAATGGTATAAGGTTAAAACTCGACATTTCAAAGGTCTATTTTTCTCCAAGGCTGGCTACAGAGAGAATGAGGCTTTTTGAAAGAGTTAATGAGGGAGAAGTTATTCTTGACATGTTCGCAGGTGTGGGACCTTATTCAATTCTTCTTGC
>QMUB01000162.1 GCA_003663695.1 Thermococci archaeon
AAGAGTGCAAAAACAAATAAAAACTTTTTGGATATTTCCTCAGAAAATTCAGATTTCCACAGGTGCAAAAAGGGGAGAAAATGTATTATTCTCATATAAAGGCATTCAAATGGAATAAAAACTGATGAAATGTGTAGAAAATGCACAGAAATGGAATTCAAAGGCAAAAAAGAAAGATAGAAAAACTCTAAGAATGATCTTGCTGACCTCCTCCCCTTTGCGAGGGTTCAGCTTAGCCCCTCGTTTTTTCATTTTCATTCCTCCAAATTTCATGGATTAATTAAACTTTAAACGTTAAAAATCTTTGTATTTTTCAAGAAAATTTTTGAATAAAAACAATCCGTTCTCAAATAAAGGTTACAAACTAAAAGTTAAAGTGAAGGGAAGGATTTTTATTCTTATTTACCAAACCCCGATCTGGTGAGGATATGCACGAACTTTACGAGAGAGATGTCCTAACGAAGCTCAGAGAGATAGGAGCCAAAAAGATCCTCATCCAAACTCCCGAAGGGCTGAAGAAAGAGGCACTCTATCTGGCAGAATTTTTGAGAAAAGAGGGCGTAGATGTCATAATTAGCGGCGATATAAATTACGGAGCTTGCGATCCTGCGGATAGGGAAGCCAGAATGCTTGGATGTGATGCCCTGATACATCTCGGTCATTCATATATGCAGCTCAATTTAGATGTTCCCACCATTTTCATCCCTGCCTTTGCAAAAGTCGATGTAATCGGTGCCCTCGAGAAGAATCTCGGAAAAATTAGAAGGTTGGGGAAGAGAATAGCCCTCGTAACGACGGTGCAGCATATAAGAAATTTGGAGAGCGCCAAGACATTTCTGGAAAAGAATGGATTTAATGTTTCAATAGGAGATGGAGATAGCAGGGTATCGTTTAAAGGACAGGTGATAGGGTGCAACTTCACCGCCGCAAAGGTTGAGAAGGATGTTGATGGAATCCTATTTATCGGAGCAGGTTACTTCCATCCCATCGGAGTTGCCCTATCCACAAGAAAACCCACCCTAGCGGTGAATCCCTACAGCGGCGATGCAATTTGGCTGGAGAGAGAGGTGGAAAGGATAATTAGGAAGAGATGGGCCCAGATAGCGAAAGCATACGATGCCCAGAGATTCGGTGTTATAGTGAGCACGAAAAAAGGACAGCTACGCCTTGGAGATGCAAAGAGGGTTATGGATCTCCTAAGAGAACACGGGAGGGAAGCCTATCTCATAGCGATGAATTACATAAACTATCCTTCCCTTGAAGGGTTTGACTTTGATGCATATGTGGTGGTGGCATGTCCGAGGGTACCAATAGATGATGCCGAAAACTGGCGAAAACCCGTTCTAACCCCAAAGGAAGTTGAGCTTTTATTAGGAGTGAGGGAAGAATATGAGTTTGACGAGATTTTTGGAGGAGAAAGAAGGAAGGATGAACCATTAGGAATAAGTCTTAAGCTTTAGGGGATGTTGAACATGAACATGGTTGATGCTGGCGCCCTCATGATAATGTTCCTTCTCCTGATAGCCATTTACTACGGATTTTTGAGCATATCCATCGATGTCTTTACATACAAGCATCCAAAAAAAGTATATATGGCAATTTTCTCAATTTTTACTGTGTTCATTTCTCTAAGGGTGAGCTATCTGCTGGGCTTCATCATGCTCCTTTCATTCCTGTTTCTACAGAAGCTCTCATTAAAGGAAACCCTTATTGTGGCTTTCTCGACACAATTTGGATTTATGATGGGAATGGCTGTTATAATGATCTTCCTAACCTCTCTCGGATTCGTTTTCAACATTCCCTCACTCCAGATGAACATGACCTTTGAAGACATGATGAAGCTTTTAATGAAGGGATCAAAATGAAGAAGAAACATCTAGCGATGATCCTCTCAAAGCTTAGAGGGTTTGAAAATCCCAAAGCTGAACTTGAGCAGTACAGAACCCCCGGAAATGTCGCAGCAGAAATGCTGTGGCTGGCCCATTCCATGGGAGAGATAGAAGGGAAAACCATAGCGGATCTTGGTGCCGGAACCGGAGTTTTGGGCATTGGAGCATGCCTCCTGGGAGCGGATAAAGTTTATGCTGTTGAGAGGGATATCGAGGCACTTGAGATTGCCGGAGAGAACGCCAAATCCCTCGGGCTGGAAGGATGCATGGAGTTCATTGAAAGTGATGTAAGTGAATTCTCCATTAAAGTGGATACCGTCGTGATGAATCCCCCTTTTGGCGCCCAGAAACCAAGGGCCGATAGGCCATTTCTAGTAAAGGCTTTTGAAGTGAGCGATGTGGTTTATTCAATTCATCTGGCGAAGGAGGAGGTTAGAAGATTTATAGAGGCTTTCGTAAGGGATAATGGCTTTAAGATAACCCACAGAAAAACAGTAGATTTTGAGATTCCCGCCCAGTTCTTCTTTCACAGGAAAAAACTGGAGAGGATAAAAGTGGACGTATATCGGTTTGAGCGGTTAACCGTTGATGGGACACCAGTTTAAAAGCGAAGCCGATATATGCCTCCAGCTTTGTAGTTATAACTGAAATAAGTGCCGAGGGTAACCTGGTGAGAAGGAAATCAGGAGCCCCATCCTATCTCTTGGAAAATAATGGATGCGGTGGAGCTCGCCTTCTGGGACATCTGAGCATTTCACCCGATGGGCCCTACGACGAAGGCTTCTTGGAAAGGACGATGAGGGCCTGGCCCCACAGGCACGGGACGATAGGGTTCTTTTACGTGCTGATAGAAAAGAAAAACCTAAAGCTTTAGCGTGAGGCTACTTATAACAACTTTTTTGGCAAGTTCTTCTGAGAGCTCAGCGGCTTCTCTATAAGCAAAGCTTTCGAGATTTTCCTGCAGTTTAGCGGGCGACATCAGAGAATCTGAAGAGCCTTCCACTTCAATCGTTGCATGAACGCCGGTTCCGGCCCCGAGGGCATATCTGACTTCTTTTGCAACCATTTTTACCCTCGATGGTTCAATTCCAATTGACTTAGCGTACTTTACAAGCCTGTTTCCAAATGCCCTAAAGTAGGGTTCCAGTTGGGATGGAACCTCAAGTGAGAACTCCGTTCTCGGTTTTGGTTTGGGCTTTGGTTTTGATTCTTTCTCCTCTAAGGGCAGAGATTTAGAAACCGGCTTGTCCGACTCTACAGCCGATTTCAGGGAGCTGGGTTCACCGCCAAGGGAAGGACACAGCTCGGAGAGAGGTATCTTGGGGGTTGAATTATAAACATCGATGTTATCAATCACAGACATCTTGACATCAACGTCGCTGAGAGGGAAAGCGTCCACTATGGTGGGACCTCCTTCAATCATCTTCTTTATCATCTGGAGGGCAGAGTCACCAACGAGGATCTCACCGCTCTTTACGTTCTGCACTTCTACCGCTAGAATCTTCTGGTTGTCTATGAGTATCGTTGCATAGTAAGGGACTCCCTCAACCTTTTCGAGGACTTTGAAAAAGGCTCCTCCACCGTCAGTTTCTAGGGTTCGCCTTAAAAGTTTCGCAAATTCATCTTTGTTTAAACACAAGTAATTTTCTTCCAGTGGATTTACAGGAAGTAATTTCATGGGGATCACCTAAAAGATAATAGGATTATGATTTATTTACGCTTTTTTAAAACGCTGGGCTGAAGGATAAAATTAGGATTTAGATTAAGTATCTGGCTCCTCAACCCTAACTCTCAGCTCCTCCGCAAACCAATTAACCCTCTGCGGAAACGGTATCTCGATCCCAGCCTCGTCGAG
>QMUB01000163.1 GCA_003663695.1 Thermococci archaeon
AGGGGATCCAGAACAACAAAGAAAAAGGCTATGAATGAGGCAAGATAACTTTTGCTGATTTCATAGGCGCTCAGAAACACTAAAACTGCGATTAAAAGATGCTCTATCATACCCGGGAGGCGCCAGCATAAAGGTTTATCCTCTATGAGCATTCCAATGGATATTATCCCCTTGGCGAGGTATGGATGCTCCGTATTCAGATAATTCTGGATGTTCTCTTTATCAGGATATTTAAATCCAGGGATTATTGTGAGGTTGTATCTGGAAATCCTTTCTAGGAATTTATTATAATTCTCCGCGGGAATTTCATAGTAGACTGCAGGGAAGTTTTGATAGGGGGTATAAACGGTGTAGTTCAGCTCCTGTGCGATGCGCCAGACTTTGAGTTTCATCACTGTTTTATTATACTCGGGGAGGATTATGTTAACACCGTAGGAGGAAGTGTTTTCATCAAAGTAGTGGAGGTTTACACCCAGGAGATGCAGGATATTCCTGGCTGCAGGAACATACCAAACTTCATCCCCTATATAATCGTTAAGCGCATCATTTGAGGCTTCGTTATAGGAATACCAGAACAACCCGACGAGTGAAATCGCGATAATGGCAACATAGATCATCTTTTTAGTTCGGTCCTTCATTTAACCACCGCCCTCTTTTGTTTAAGCTCTTTGGAATAAGAAAGTTTCGATGGCTAAATTTATAACCTCTGCCAAAAAGTATTTTTATCAGCACTCTTAAAGTTAAGGCGGTGGTAAAAAATGAGAATGCTGCTGATACACAGCGATTATTTGGAGTATGAGGTTAAGGATAAGGCCCTCTCAAAGCCCGAAGAGATAAGTGAAGCTCAGAAGAGAGGGAGGCTTGAAGAAGTTCTGGCGGCATTTATGAGCGTGGAGAAGGTGGATGAGCAGAACCCTGAGGAAGTGGTTCAAAAGGCAGTTGAGGAAATTAAGAATGTTGCTTCCCAGGTTAAAGCCGAAAATATATTCGTTTATCCCTTCGCGCACCTGAGCAGCGATCTTGGAAAGCCCGAAGTAGCCCTCGAGGTTCTTAAGGGGATTGAAGAGAGACTCAAGGGAGAAGGATTTAACGTTAGAAGGGCTCCCTTTGGATACTACAAAGCCTTCAAGATATCATGCAAGGGACACCCGCTGGCAGAGCTGTCGAGGACAATAGTGCCCAGCGGTGAGAAGAAAGAGGAGGAAGTTTCAGAGGCTCTTAAAAAAGAGGAAGAGCTTGTTAGCTACTGGTACATCCTCACACCCGAAGGAGAGCTCGTGGATGTGGATAAATTCGACTTCACGGGTTATGAGAACCTCAAAAAGTTTGCAAACTATGAGATAAGCAAGAGCCGTGTGGCAGAGAAGGAGCCCGCCCATGTTAGAATAATGCTCGAGCAGGAACTGGTGGATTATGAAGAGGGGAGCGATCCTGGAAACCTCCGCTACTATCCAAAAGGACGCTTGATAAAATCGCTTCTCGAGAACTATGTCAGCGAGAAGGTTATTGAGTACGGTGCCATGGAGGTTGAGACGCCGATTATGTATGACTTCGAACACCCTGCGCTCAAGAGCTACTTAAACAGATTCCCTGCAAGGCAGTACATAGTTTTAAGCGGAGATAAGAGGTATTTCCTTAGATTTGCAGCATGTTTCGGGCAGTTCCTCATGAAGAGGGACATGACAATAAGCTACCGCCATCTTCCATTGAGGCTCTATGAGCTCACAAGGTACTCATTTAGAAGAGAAAAGCGCGGTGAGCTAAGCGGTTTGAGAAGGTTGAGGGCTTTTACGATGCCCGATATGCACACGGTTGCCAAGAACATGGAGCAGGCAAAAGCGGAGTTCAAGAAACAGTACAAGCTCAGCATGGAGGTGCTTAGAGGGGTTGGATTAACACCCGATGATTATGAAGTGGCAATAAGGTTCACGGAGGACTTCTGGAATGAAAACAAGGAATTCATAGTGGATCTGGCAAACATAATCGGAAAGCCCGTTCTTATAGAGATGTGGAAGCAGAGGTTCTTCTACTTCGTGCTCAAATTCGAGTTCAACTTCGTCGATACGCTCGATAAGGCGGCGGCTTTGAGCACGGTGCAGATAGATGTTGAAAACGCCAAACGATACGGGGTTACGTTCTACAACGAGGAGGGAAAAGAGGAATATCCGCTAATCCTTCACTGCTCTCCGAGCGGAGCAATCGAGCGTGTTATGTATGCAATGCTTGAAAAACAGGCAAAGCTCCAGGCAAAGGGTAAGAAAGCTATGTATCCCCTGTGGCTATCCCCAATACAGGTCAGGGTTGTCCCTGTTAGCGACCAGTACATAGATTATGCTCTCTATGTTGCAGGAAAGCTTGAAGGGGCTAAGATTAGAGTTGATGTGGATGACAGCAGCGAGAGACTAAACAAGAAGATAAGAAGGGCGGAGAAGGAATGGGTGCCCTACATCATTGTCGTGGGGGAGAAAGAGAAGGAGCAAAACACAATAACGGTCAGAAAGAGAGAGGATGGGAAACAGTATGAAATGCAGATTGAAGACCTCATGAAGGAGATAAAACAAAAAACGGAAGGCTTCCCCTACAAACCGAGGCCCCTGCCCCTGCTGGTGAGCATGAGACCCAAATTTAGGGGTTGATTAAGCCTCTCTACTTTTCTTTTCTTTGAAATCATGTGTTGTCGGCTTGAATTATGGGCTAAGCTTCTTAAATTTAAGCCTCTCTACTTTTCTTTCCTTTGAAACTTTGAAATCATATGTTGTAGGTTCAAAGCATTCCATAGGAGACCTCACTAGATGAAATCTCTCAACCAGCCCTCTGTTCGTAACTTCCGATGTTCCCACTAAAACATAATCGCTTATTGACGCTATCCATGAGACAAAGCGTTCGGATACGACATCCTTATTCACAGGCAGGATCATGATTGAACTGGGCAGTTCCCTGCTTCTGTGGGCTAATGTTTGATTGAGAATCTTTAATGTTTCATCTTCTCCAAGAATAAGCGCCGCTCCATCGAGGGTGTATACGAGCCTTATTATTGGCTTCCCCTTCATAAGGGGCTTGAGATTTGAGTATATCATGGAAATCTTGGGATTTATGGTTTCTGGATCAACCGTATCTAGATAGAATACATTCTTCAGCTCTTCCCTATTTCCATATCTCGAGCCAAAAATATCAATAATTGCAAGATTATCTTCCCTAAGTGCCTTCCTCAAATCAAAGCCCACGAATCGGGACGCATCCGCAAGCTTTGAAACCGGTAGATTGTGATTGGATATGATGCCAAAATCCCCCTTCTGGATGAACCAGGAGACTATTGCCAAACCAATTACCCATGCTGAAGAAAATCGATCATAAATTATACTTACCACAGAGCCTTCCATAATATTGCCCAAGACTTCCTTCACAGACATCATGGGAGATCCCCCCATAACGTCTTTGAAATTGGTTATCTGCATATTGTGACTGAAGGGTTTTTAAGTTTTCTTCTCCCAAGCACTTATCATGACCGGAGTAATTACAAACGATGTGAAAACAAGCACAGTTTTCTGAGGAAGTATCGTGGTGTCAGTTTCAGGTGGTTGCAGGATTATTTGGATTTTCTGGCGTTAGTATTGAATAACAGGTGGGGTGGTTCTCAGAACTAACATCAGCCAGAATACCTGGATGAGCGTTGAAATTAAATGAAAAGAAATTATAAATTATTCTTCGAGATCAT
>QMUB01000164.1 GCA_003663695.1 Thermococci archaeon
ATAAATCTCGTCGCTTATTACGGGCAGCTCATATTCGCCGGCCAAATCTATTATTTCCTTGAGCGTCTTCTTCTCATAGAGTGCACCGGTGGGGTTGTTTGGGTTTATAATTGCTATTGCCCTTGTCTTTTCGGTAATCTTCTTTCTCATGTCGTCGACATCAGGCTGCCAGCCTTCTTCCTCAATTGTTCTATACGCCTTAGGAACGCCTTCATAGAACTTGACTAAGCCAACATATGGGGGATAGCTTGGGCCGGGGATGAGGATTTCTTCACCGCCATCGATGAGAGCCCCAAAGAGGAACTGGAGCGCCTCGGTAACGGCAGCGGTAACTTGGACATCGTCGGCAGTTATGTCTATGCCATTTTTCTTCCTTTCGCGCTCGGCTATAGCTTCTCTAAGCTCCTTATCACCTTCACTATCGCCGTAATAGTTGTGGCCTTCCATAATAGCTTCACAGTATGCTTTCTTCATGTGCTCTGGGGCATCGAAGTCAAATTTAACCGGGTCGCCTATGTTGAGCTTGATCAGTTTTATTCCCTTCTTTTCGAGCTCCCTTGCAGGCAGAACAACATCTCTGATGGCATACTCAATACCCATGGCTCTTTTAGATGCGTGAATCATTCCAATCACCATCGAATTTTTCATAACATTCTTGAACATCATCTCATAAAAACCTTGCCTTTCTGGGGGTGTTTTCTGTTTCTTTTCTGGTGTTATTCTGAGCCCCCTAAGTTACCCCCGTATTCAGAATTCCTTCAGATTGCTGTTAGAACTCAGATTTCACCCTGAAGAGTTTCTGGGAACTTCCAGTTTCTCTGTAGGATTGCTGGAGTGGAGGGGAACTTGGGGAGTTCTGGGGGATGACAGCAGGAAATCGGAACAATACTCCCAGCTGAGGGGTGTTTTCTGTTTCTTTTCTGGTGTTATTCTGAGCCCCCTAAACATTCGGAGGGGTAGGTTTAAATCCTTCCATGACAACCTATTTTAGGTGATAGCATGGTGAGAATAGCCATAATAGGTGGTTCAGGGGTTTATGATCCAAAGCTCTTGGAGAACATTAGAGAAGAGGACGTCAAAACCCCCTACGGGAAAATAAAAGTCAAGATAGGGGAGTACAAAGGGGAAGAAATAGCATTTCTCGCGAGGCATGGGGAAAAGCACAGTGTTCCTCCTCACAAGATCAACTACAGGGCAAATATATGGGCGCTGAAGACGCTTGGCGTCGAAAGAATTTTATCAACCTCTGCGGTGGGCTCTCTAAACGAGGCAATGAAGCCCGGAGATTTTGTAATTTTGAACCAGCTCATGGACTTTACGAGTGGAAGACCCAAGACATTCTACGATGGTGAAGATTCACCTCACGAAAAGAAATTCGTTGCCCATGTGGACTTCACAGATCCCTATTGTCCCGAGCTTAGAAACGCTTTGATTAGGGCTGCAAACGAGCTCAAGTTTAAATATCATCCCATGGGAACCTATGCATGTATGGATGGCCCAAGATTTGAGACAAGAGCAGAAATTAGAGCGCTTAAGATTCTCGGTGCTGACGTCGTGGGAATGACTCAGGTTCCCGAAGCGATACTCGCAAGGGAGCTTGAGATGTGCTACTCAAGCGTGGCTATAGTTACAAACTTCGCCGCCGGGATAAGCCCCCAAAAGTTAACGCATACGGAAGTTGTGGAACTCATGGCAAAGAAGAGCGAGGAAATCAAGCTTTTACTCATGAAAGCTGTCGAGTATATCCCTAAAGAAAGGCGTTGCAGCTGCAAGGATGCCCTAAAGGGTGCCACGGGATAGTCTGAATTTCAGAGAAATTCCCTCATTTAAATATTTTAAGGTACAATTTTTCATTGGTGATATCATGGAAGAAGTTAGAGAACTTAAAGAAGTTCTTGAGAAGGTTGAGGCAAAGATACTGGCAGCCGGGAAGATGTATGGGGCAATGAACTTCGTGGTCTGGATGAACGTCATGCTGCTCTTTTACGTGCTTATGGGAATCTTTGAGCTCCCGGGATGGGGAATAGCCCTATATTGGATGGCTGGATTTGGTGGGGCATTCTGGTTCACGGGAAAGATATGGCAAAGGCTTGCAGCACTTATGAGGGCCAGTGGAAAGAAAGGAGAGGTATCCAAGTTCGGGAGCATTTTAATATTTGTCTCGTGGATATTTGGTGCAACCCTGGGATGGATTTTAATACCTTCCACATCCATAGCGGCTAGCGAGGGTGCCAGAATGGCAGTTGGCTTTCTGAGCTTTATAACGGTATCTATATTTGGAATGTGGCTGGTCTTTGCAAGATATGGCGGGATTGAAAGGGAGATGGTTCCAGCTTTTCTAATACCTGCCCTAGGAATACCTTTTGCATGGGGAATGAGTACAGGTGCCATGGTATGGGCGGGATTTGTGGTTGCTCTTGGATTCACGGTTACCATTATGTGGTACCTTTATTCGGCTTTTAAAGCGATAGGGTGATTTCATGGAAATCATGGAAAACTTGAAGGGACTGAGGAACAGTGTGCTGGGGAATCCAATAAGGCTGGGTATAATGATTTACCTGCTCCCCCGGGGAAGAGCCCTATTCAAAGAGCTTCAGGAAGCTCTGGAGCTGACACCTGGAAACCTCGATTCACACCTGAAAACGCTTGAGAGAGCAGGATATGTAAGGGAGATGAAAGTTTTCGCCGATAGACCAAGAACCATGGTGGAGATAACGGAAAAGGGAGCCGAGGAAATCGGAGAATATATAAGAAGGCTCAAAGAGATTTTAGACTTTCTCTAACTGCCAGCTGTATACCTCTTTTAATCATATCCAGGGACATTGAGGGTTTCGTCTTGTCAAGAACCTGTTCTGGAATGTATGGAACATGGATAAATCCCGCTTTGGCTTTTAACCCTTGTGATGATATGTGGTGGAGTGCGGTATACATTGCAGTGTTGCAGACATAGGTGCCCGCACTGTTGGAAATCGTTGCAGGTATCTTCTCCTCTCTAAGGGTTTTTACGATCCTTCTTATTGGAATGGTCGCAAAATAGGCTGCCGGTCCATTAAATATGAGCTCATCTTCGGGTGCATATCCATCATTATCTCCCTTCACGGAGTCCATAACATTTATTGCAACTCGCTCCACGGTAATGTTAAATCTCCCCCCAGCCTGTCCCGTTAGGAGCACTAAATCCGGCTTTGTATCATCTATAAGTTCGGGTAATAACCTCCTAACTCTTTTAAAGCTTACAGGGAGCTGTTTCTTAACGATTCTTGCACCTTCAATCTCTTCAGGAAGCATTTTTACGGCTTCCCATGATGGGTTTATTTTTTCTTCTCCAAAAGGCTCAAAGCCTGTAATTAGAACCTTCATTCCATCACCTCCGCAAACATTTATTAGGTTAATTGAGAGGCTTTAATATGTTGGTGGTGTGGCTATGTATGATGTGATGATTATAGGAGCCGGTCCTGTTGGTAACTACCTAGCAAGCCTTCTAGCTAGCAGACTTAAGGTTTTTGTGATCGAACAAAAGGGCTCTTTTGGTGGGAAGGCATGTACGGGGATAATAGGTGCCGAAAGCTATGAAAAACTCGGACTTCCCAAGAAGGCCGTAATCAACTCATTTAGAGGAGCAAGATTCTACTCGAAAATACAGAGCTTTGAGATAGAGCGCAAAACTCCCCAGGCTTGTCTGGTGGACAGGAAGATCTTGGAAAAAGAACTCGC
>QMUB01000165.1 GCA_003663695.1 Thermococci archaeon
CTACCCTTCTCCGCCCTTACATAGTGCAATAGTTCGCCTCTTGGAGCCTCATACCTCCCGATTCCCTCTCCCTCAGCTTTCTTGAGTTTGAAAATCACCATGTTGTCCTTTGCAAAAGCTTTAATCTTCCCTTCCGGCATCTGATCAAGGGCATGCTCTATTATATCCAAGCTCTGCCAGAGTTCTCCCACTCTAACCACCATTCTATCAAAAACGTCTCCCTTGATAACCCCCGTAAATTCTTTGGGCGTTATTGGCTTAACACCCAGGTCAGGGTAGACACCAAGCTTTTCATTGTATCTAACATCCTTTTTCACACCGCTTCCTCTTGCTGTCGGCCCCTGGGCGCTGTATTCAATTGCTATTCTCTTTGGAATTACTCCCGCATCCCTCAAACGTGCCTCGATTGTTGGGTCATAGAGAAAGATTTCCTCTATCTTGGGCATAACCTCTTCCCTGTAATACTTCACCATATCGAGCAACATGCGCCTGTGCTTCTCCTCAAGGTCTCTCCTGACACCTCCAATCATGTTGATGGCATAGTTAACCCTGTTACCCCCCATCGCTTCCAGGATGTCCATTACCCTCTCCCTTGCGAGCCATGTGAGGTGAAGAACGGTATCATAGCCTATTGCATGTCCTGCAACCCCGAGATTCAGGAGGTGGGAGTGAACCCTCTCAAGCTCTCCAAATATAGCCCTTATGTATTCAGCCCTCTCAGGCACCTCAATACCGGCCATTTCCTCAACGGCTCTTGAATAGGTGTGGTTGTGCGAGAAAGAGCATATTCCACATATCCTCTCTACCAGATAGAGAACCTGAATCCAGTTCCTCCTCATCGCAATCCATTCAATTCCCCTCAAGTTGTAGCCGAGCTTAACGTCAACGTTTATAATGCGCTCCCCATCAAGGGTTATTATGAACTTTTCGGGTTCTTCAAGAGCGGGATGAATTGGACCTACGGGAATTTTCACCCAGTATTCAAGCCTTTCGTTCATTGCGCTCCCCCCTTCTTGAGATTATAGGGATGACCGGCATTTTTGACCATCTCGGGCTTTATTCCCTTCTCATCAAGCCTCAATGGATAAATTCCCTCCGGGAAGTCGTCGGGCAGGAAGAGCCTCCTCGGATCCGGTATTCCCTCAAAGAATATCCCTAGGAATTCCTGAATCTCCCTCTCATAGGGAAGGGAGCTCGGGAAAATGTCCGTAATTGTTGGCAATGTGGGATCCTCCTTTGAACATGAGGTGCTCACGATAATGGATAGGCTCGGCTCCTGTTCGTAGAAGAGCTCCAGATGATATTCGGCGCTCAGGTAGTCCCCTCTATCCTCGCCTATTATTATTGAGAACTGTGCTCTTTGATCAATCTCCTTTATAAGCCTCATAAGCTCCTTAAACTCGTCCTTTCCAACGGTAATCCACACCCTTCTTCTTGGGTGCGGCATTTTGTTCTCGGATATATGAGCCTCAACATCAAATTTTTCCTTTATCCTCTCCAAAAACTCCTCGGGAGTCATTTGCTACCCTCCTCAATTCTCTTGATCAATCTCTCCAAGCCCAAAACAACACCGTACAATATAGCTTCAGGTCTTGGCGGGCATCCCGGAACGAACACATCAACGGGTATGTGCTTATCCAGAGGTGCATTTGTAAATGGACTCTCAAAGAAGACACTGCCGCCTGTGGGGCATGCTCCAACGGCAACAACCACCTTTGGATCAGGTGTCTGCTCGTAAACGAGTTTAACCCTCTCAAGGCTTTGATCAGTTATGGGCCCCGTAACCACTAAAATATCGGCATGTCTCGGTGTTCCCACCAGTTTAACTCCAAATCTCTCGGCATCATACCTTGGTGTAAGCGCCGCTATCACCTCGATGTCGCACCCATTGCATGAGCCGCTGTTAACGTGAAAAACCCATGGCGACCTCCCAAGGTATCTGCAAAGCTTTGCAATCCTTCTTTCCAGCTCTCTCCTTTCTTCCATCCTCTCACCCCCATATGATTAGAACACCCAAAATTATAGCCACGGTTATGAAGAGATATGCAACGTAATCGGAGAGAAGTCCCGTGTGTTCTCTCCTGAATGCAATGAACATCCTGTTTATCCCTCTAATCAAACCCCACATTGTGTGTCTTCCCGTGAAATAGCCCTTCAAGTGTTCAAATTGAGGAACAACATTATCCTCATCCTCACCGCTAAGGAATATTTTGGTGCCATTTCCCGTTCTTCTGGTACCCATGCTTGACCTTTCTGCCCATTTAAAGACAAGGTAAGAGATTATTAAACCGATTAAAAGAACGTAGATGAAATAGAGCGCATCCCAGTATCCAAACATTTCAAGCACCCCCCACAACGGCTATCACATAGTGGAGCTGGTCTTTGAGCATATCGACCGTAGGCAGCATTATTCTATCGTTTATCTGCCATGGCAGAAGCCCCATTATGATTATGGCGGTTATAAGTACCAGCATTGGAACGATCATCGCTTTTCCTGGTTCCTTTGCGTTCTCCACAGCTTCACTGGGTGCTCCAAAGAAGGTGAATATAACCCTAATGTATGCGGCGGTACAGAATGCTGTTCCTGCAACTGCAATCGCTGCGAGGAATGGATTGTAAAGTGCCGAGCTTTCATAGATTAACCACTTGCTCGCAAATCCGTTCAGAGGTGGAAGACCGACTATTGCAGCTGCACCCACGAGGAATGCAAAGCTTGTAAAGGGCATCTTCTTCGCAATACCGCTCAGCTCATTGAGGTTCTTTGTCCCGGCTTCATGCAAAACCGCACCGGCCGTTAGGAAGAGGAGTGCTTTCATCAAAGCATGGTTTACAGTGTGGTATATCGCACCCGCAAGGGCTATGTCGCCTATTTTTGTGCCGTATGCGGCTAGTCCAATTCCAATACCAAGGAGAATGTATCCTATCTGTCCAACGCTCGAAAAAGCGAAGAGCCTCTTCATATCCGTCTGCACGACTGCCATAGCATTTCCAACGATTAATGTGAGACATCCAAAAAATATCACCAGCCACCCCACTGTTTTTATGTTTATGCTCGTGGCGTATATGCTGAAGGCTATCCTCGTTAGGGCATAAATTCCACCGGCTTTTATCACCAGCCCTGAGAGCATGGCGCTTATTGAGCTCGGTGCCGCTGGATGAGCATCGGAAAGCCACATATGGACAGGAACGGCACCGCTCTTGAATAGAAGACCTCCCATCAGGAGCCCAAGAGCCACCCTACCCACAAGTGTGGGGTTTTGAGCTATCTTTACAGCGAGATAGCTCATGGTTAGGGTTCCATACTGTCCATAGAGTAGGGCTATACCGAGGAGTATGAAGGAGCTTGCTAGGGAACCAACGAACATATACTTAATACCCGCTTCAATGCCCTCCCACGTGTCGTTCCTGAAGGCAACGAGGGCGTAGCTGGCTATGCTCATTATCTCAAGAAACACGTAGAAGTTGAAGAGGTCACCTGTTATGACTATGCCGAGCATTCCGAGTTCAAGGGTCAGGATAAGAGTATAGTATTTATCAAGCCCCGTGTCGTGCTTCATGTATTCGATGGAGTACAGCACAGCAAGGAAGCCCACAAATGCTATTGTAAGTGATATCAAAGCTCCGAAAAGGTCGACCTCCCAGAGGATCCTTATAGGGAAGTTCACACCTTTC
>QMUB01000166.1 GCA_003663695.1 Thermococci archaeon
ATCGACTTCTCTATCCACCTCGGGATGCAGCTCCGCATATTCCTGGAACTCCGGTAAGCTCATTCCCATCTCTTCGGCCATCTGACGAAATATCAAACCTGCATAGACATGCTTAAAGCCATAATATTTGGCTAAATTGCGGCATAATGTTGTTGTACCACTCCCTGCCAAGCCGCTCACTGTAATTACTAGCCTTTTCATTTTCATCCGCCAATTTTAGCTTTAAATTTCTATTTGAGCCCTAACCTGAGCCTTTATAACTTTACGCATGCACTCAGGACACAAGTGTGGCATGGGTCTCTCGGGTCTCTTCTGCGTCTTTGAGAGCTTTCCTATTTCACTTGGCCTTCCCCTTGGAATACCGTTCAGCGGTCTTCCACACATTGCACAGTGGGCAACCTTTGGCTTTCTTCTTTCGAAATGAATTGTCACCCTTCCTCCGGGTGTTCTAACGTATTTTCTCCTCCATGACCTTGACCTATACATTGGCTTCATGTCAACACCTCCTGCTAAGCTTTGTTTTCCGGATGGCTTTTTAAATTTAACTAAGCCATGTCCAGCAGCTTCCTCAAGACGGAGCTTACTATCATTGATGTAAGGAAGTACCACCCAAAGAAACCCAGCTCATCGGCCGGGAGTGCCGAGTGGTACATCCCATGGATCCAATCGAAGAGGAAGAACTTAAAGGGAACCTTTATTATTGCAACCTCCGTAAGCCACCTTCTCATCCAGCCAAAGAATATCCAGAATATTGGAAGGGTAAAGAGCATTGGCTTGAGCATTGAATCCTTCATAACTTCATTCTGGAGCTTCAGCATTTCCATCTGCTTCTGCTGGAGCTTTCTCATCTTCTTCTCATCCTTCTTGGCCTGAGCTTCTTTTAACTCCTTCTGGAACTCTTTGTTCATCTCCTGAAGCTTCTTCATCTTGCTCTGGTCAACCAGAAAGTAGTTTAGCAGGGTGAAGAAGGCTCCCAAGATTATTCCCGATATTGTAACCACGCCCATTGGATGCTGCATAAGCATGCTTCCAAACACACTATCCAGAGCCGAGTAAATGCCTTCAATCATATTCTCTCACCGCCAAATTCAATATCTTAACCAGTTCTTCGACAGCTTCTTCCAAACCTTTATCCTCATGATTCTCAATGATCTTTATTAAAGCGTTTGAGTACATCGCATATACGATTGCAGCTGCCCTATTTAAATCTTGGTGTCTCTTTATCTGCTCCTCAGTCTCAACATCCCTATCCCTCTTTAGATCCCTGAGTCTCCTGCCCAAGATTTCACTTGGAAAAGCCTCGATTATTACTACGAAGTTGGGGTTTATGGTCTTCACGACATCCTCGGGCAGTCCAAGGAGATAGCCCAAAGGTGTCTTTACTGTGCAGTGTGTATCCAAAAGCACAGGCTCCTTCTCCGCTATCTCCGCTATCTTACGGGCAGCCTTGAGCTGGAGCAGCTTTTGAGTTGTTAAATCCAGCTTTCTCATCTCATCCCTATGATTCACCAGACCTGCCTTTACCGCTTCTTCGAACATTAGATCTCCGAAGTTCAGAAGTCTAAACTTCGCACTAGCCCTCTTCATTGCAATTCTTGTTATTGTGCTCTTTCCAACCCCGGGTATACCGGTGATAACGACTACAAACGGCATTAAACTCACCTAAGAGCAGTTACTGAAAATGATTTTTTACATGCGTCAAAAGATTTGAAGAAGGCATGCTTTTAAAAGTTTTCCATCAAAAAGGTTTGGAGCAAAATTATGCAACAGAAATTTTTGGAAAAATAACCTGTAAATCTTATTCAGGATGCAGAAAAATTAATGCTCCAGACCCCATCAAAAAGTTGACAAAATAAAAGGGTCACTGGAAGAGCTTGCGAAGCATCGGGAACATTTCGCTTACCTGCTCCCTTGCTATCTCCTCGTAGAACCTGTACAGGATACCCACGGTCAGCAGAATTCCCGTACCCGTACCAAGGGCTCCAAGCAGGTCTGCAGTCACTGCCACAAGTCCTATGGACAGCGAACCCATCACAGTGACGTATGGGATGTATTTATCAAGGACCCTCTCAAGAATTCTGGGATCCCTTCTGAATCCAGGTATCTGCATCCCAGCCCTCTGAAGCTGCCTTGCAATGCTCTTAGCGTCCAGTCCTGTGAGCTCCACCCAGAGCCATCCAAAGAGCAGGCTGAAACCTATTGTCATCAGGGCATAGCCCAGCATGTGGGGCCAGCTGGTAACGCTGAATATATCCCTCGGAGGCCTTGTAAACATGACAAAGCCGCTTATAGGTGCTCCTGTATTGGGATCAAAGGTTCCGAGCCATGGATGTCCGATCCTCACGAGCAACCTGGCCCAAAGCTGGAAGTTGGAATATAGAGCGAATGTAAGGATGACGGGTATGTTGGATACATACATGAACCTTATTGGATATCTACCCCTAACCGTGACCCTTCCATAGCTCAAAGGAATCTCCACGCGCATGCTCTCAAGGTAAACCACTATGACAAAGACTATTATAGTGGCTATGACATTCCACAATGCCGGTAGATTCCCTCTATAAAAGGCTCCCCTTATATCGCCATTCATCAGGTACTGGAAAAATGCGGGTATAGCACCTATAAACGCCTCCTCCTGTGTCCCGGGTATGAAATATCCAGGAGCTCTTAGTGGGTTAAAAGTCTGCGTGATAACTCTCTGCGAAACTCCAGCAGCGATAAACAAACTTATACCGCTTCCAACTCCCCACTTACTCACGAGTTCATCCATTATCATCAGCATTATTCCACCAAAGGCGAGCTGAAGGAGCACTAGTACCGCCAGTGGTATTGTCAAATCCACGCCCACTTTACCGAATGCCCCTGCGAACACATATATCGCTGCCTCAAAGAAGCACATGAACACGGAGAACACTTTTTGAAGTGCCTGATAAAATCTTCTATCATCTGGATTTGATAGATCCAAACTCAAGATTTCAGAACCGACCAAGAGTTGCATTATAATTCCCGCGGTAACGATGGGACCTATACCCAAGGTTAGGATTGAACCGCTTCTACCTGCCAAAACAACTCTAAGGGATTGAAAGTAATCCTGTATGCTCTCTGGAATTCCAAAAAGAGGAATCTCCGCAAGCACAAAGTACAGCAATAACACAACCCCTGTCCATGCAAGCTTTTCCTTCAGGGCAACATGCCTTTTGGGCCTATCAATCTCAGGGAATACCCTTTCGATGGCATAGATTATCTCCCGTGCTCCCATAGTTTACACCTCAAAGATTATTAAAAAGGAAATCAAGCGAGGAGGGCCTCTCCCCCAGCAGCCTCAATTCTCTCCTGAGCCTTGGGGGAGAATGAATAAGCCTTGATCACTAGGGGCTTTGTAAGCTTCCCGGTTCCCAAGACCTTGTCAGCGAACTGCGTTGTATCGACGATTATTTTCCCTTCCTCCTCATAGGCAACTCCCATCTGCATGAGCTCGTCCAAGTGCTCGTCAATGAACTTTAAGTTAACAGCTATGACTTCCCTCTGAACTGCCTTCGGTCTGTGGAAGCCGTGCTTTCCAAGATAGTTGGGCATGTACTTGATTACCCATGTCCACTTCGATTTGTTCCTCTTCCCAGTTCCAGCCATGCCACGACCGCCTTTATGACCGCCGCCGCGGTGCTTCTTC
>QMUB01000167.1 GCA_003663695.1 Thermococci archaeon
CTCCTTAAACTCGTGGATAATCTTCCAAAAATGGAAGGGAAGAGAGCATTTATCTTCTCAACGGCTGGAATGCCTTGGTACAACCACAGGGCCCTTAGGAGAGCGCTCAAAGAAAAAGGCTTTGAAATTGTTGGGGAGTTTTCATGCAGGGGCTGGGATACAAATGGGTGCCTAGCGAAGGTAGGGGCATCCAAATGAGAAGGATTTAGAGAGAGCGAGGAGGTTTGCTGAAAAGTTAAAAGGGAATACTAAGCCTCCCTTATCGCCCTCTCCACAACTTCTTTGGCTTTCTTCATCAGCCCCTCCGCTTTCTCCTTCGTGTGTGCCTCAAGGGTTATGCGCATTATCGGCTCCGTCCCGCTCGGTCTGAAGAGAATCCACCACTCGTCGTTCTCAATCCTTACCCCATCAATGTCAATGAGCCTCTCATAGTCGAAGCTCCTGAGCGCTTCCTTTTCTATGAGCTCCATCGCCTTTGCCTTCTTTCCGTTGGGACAGGGGATTTTTGCCCTCAGCGTAACGTAGCGCGGGACATCCTTCGCGAGCTCGCTCAAAGGCCCCAGCTTGTCAATCATCTCCAAAACCAATGCTCCAGCGAAGATTCCATCGGGGGTTAAGTTCCATTGAGGCATTATCCAGGTGCCGCTTGGCTCTCCTCCAAAGATGGCATTCTCTCTCATGATTCCCTCAGCAACGGCGACATCACCAACCTTAACCCTAACGACCTCTCCCCTAACATAATCGTCCAGAGCAAAGCCCGCATCAACGGTTGTGATTATCTTTCCCTTTCCAAACCTGCGGAGCATGTAGCCGCTTATTAAGGAAAGCATCACCTCGTACTCAACAAAGCGGCCCTCATCATCAACGACTCCAATTCTATCCGCGTCACCATCGTGTGCAATTCCTATATCCGCATTCATGGCTTTCACTGTCTTTGCAAGCCCCTCGAGACTTTTTGCATTCGGTTCAAGTTCACGTACAAAAAAGCCGGAAGGGTTTGAATTTAAGCTTATCACCTTATTTCCGAGCCTCCTTTGAAGATAAGGACTTAGGATAGAGCCCGCACCGTTACCCGCATCTAGGACAACAGTGTAAGAATCGTCGAGATTAACAACTTCCAGGGCTTTTTTAATGTATTCTTCCTTTGGGTCAGCATAGCTGAGCTTTCCAATTTCGTTCCAAGCGGCTTTCTTAAAGCTCCCTCTCTCAAGAATGCGCTCAAGCTCATTCTCCATCTCATTCGTGTAAGCCATCCCGTTTCTCTGCCACACCTTTATTCCATTGTACTGAGGAGGATTGTGTGAGGCAGTAATCGTAACCCCGGCATCGGCACCATAGAGCTTAATCGCAAAGCCCGTTAGCGGGGTGGGAGAAAGCCCAATGTCTATGACCTCCACTCCAGTACTCAAAAGCCCGCTTATGAGAGCACTCTTAAGCATCTCACCGCTCGTCCTTGTGTCCATACCAACGACGACCCTTCCTCCGCCGAGATAAGTGCCCAGAGCTTTTCCGACCTTTAAAGCCAGCTCCGGAGTGAGCTTTTCGTTCACGACTTCCCTTATTCCGCTCGTGCCAAAATACCTACTCATTGCCATGCCTCCGTTCATACTAAACCCTTATTTACAGGTTGTGAATATAATTCTTTGGGTGAGTGCTTTGGGTGAAGAGCTAACATATCCAAAGGCTGTGGGGATTTTTGGAGTCCTTGTTCTGGCGGTGCTCCTCTTCAGCGGGCTCTACTTTGATGTGAGGATAACACTCGTTTCCCTGCCAGTTTTGGTGTTCCTCGTGGTTCTCTTCCTTGGCTGGAGCAACAACCAGAAACTCGATAAAGGCGAAATGCGGCGCGCCATAACAGCGGCATTAGTATCTGCGTTTATAGTAATTGTGCTGGGCAACCAGTACCTTTCAATTCCCTCAGAGCTCAGGAACTACTTTTTAGGTGTTCTATCCACCATAGTGGGCTTTTACTTTGGCTACAGGGGGAGAGAAAAGGAAGAGGAAAGGATGGAAAGAATTATCCGAGGTTTGACGGGAGATTCTTGATCATTTTTAGATTTTTTCTTTTCTAAGGGTATTTGCAAGCTCAACAAGCCTCTTCGCTCTCGTGATGTCAATATCATTTTTTGTTTTTCCATCTTTTTTAATCCATGTCCCCACTATAAAGCCGTCTGCGTACTTCCAGAGCTTTGGGAGGTTGTCGTAGGTTGTGCCCGAACCTACAAGAACGGGGACGCTTGAGAGCTCTTTAGCTTTTTTAAGCTTTTTCAGGTCAACTTCACTGCCTGTCCTCTTTCCGCTTATAATTACTGCATCGGCCAATCCCCTCTCGATAGTGTCCATCAAAGCTTCTTCAAAATCTCCAAAGTGGTGTGCATGTTTTACATGAACATCTGCAAAAACTTTGATTTTTGATGGCAGAAGTTTTCTAAGTTTTGCAAGTTCATGAGCAATGCCCTCAATTATGCCTTGATCTGTATATGCTACACCGCTTAGAATGTTAACCCGTATGAAGTCCGCCTTTACGGCGTAGGCTATTGAATATGCCGCAATTGCATCATTTCTAAGAACATTTATACCAAGGGGAAGAGAAAGCTCTTGCCGAATGGTCTTTGCAATAACACTCATAGAAGCAATCGTTATGGGCTCGACTTTCTTTGAAAATGGTACATCATTGAAGTTTTCAATCATCACAGCATCAAAGCCTGCTTTTTCAATTTTTTTTGCTTCATTAATAGCATGTTCGATGGCTCCATCTAAATTTCCATCAGAGAGATAGGAACCTGGCAGGGGCTTTAGGTGAACCATTCCAATGAGAACTTTTCGTTTGAAGTTCATGATACCACCTAAAATATAGAAGCATGATGGGGATAATAAATTTTCCTGCTGTTAAGAATACTCCTTGTAGAACGATTTCATATATGTAATATTTTTCTTGGATATATATCCAAATATTGCCAAAAATTTTATATATCTTTAAAGCATAATTTTAATAAGGTTTCTATTGGGTTTGCTATTCTAGCAAGCTCGTGAAACCTTTGCTATAATGGAGGAAGTAATTATGAAAAAAGGGGAGATATTTACTCCATTTTTTGTTCTATTTCTGTTGTTTATGTCCAGTATATTTACCCCCCAAACATATGCTCAAGAAGCGGATCTTATCTACGGATCCGGTGGCATGGTCATAGCGGACGAGGAGATCATCATAGGGGATCGTGGGGACTACTTCTGGATGTACGAGAACGAAAGCGGAGACGTCGTCGGAAAATTCCATACGGGCTACGAAAAGTGGGACGAAATGACCGCCTGCGACGTTAACGGAGACGGGAAGGCCGAGATAATCCAGGGCGACAGAAGCACGGACAAGATATACATCTACACCATGGACGGAACCGAGCTGGGGAAGCACGACGTTAACTTTGAGGCCGGAGACGACTTGGCCTGCGGAGACCTCACGGGCAACGGGAAAGCCGAGATAGTCCACGCCGACAGGAACAACTGGATACACATATTCGACGAGAATTTCAACATGGTAAACCAGTTCAAGGTCGATGACTTCGCGGATGGCGATTCGATAGCAGTTGGAGACCTCGACGGTGACGGAAAGGCCGAGATAGTCCACGCCGACGTGAGTGCAAACATCATAACGGTCTACGACATGAACGGCAA
>QMUB01000168.1 GCA_003663695.1 Thermococci archaeon
GAAAGAGTTAAAGAAGTCGCCGAATTACTAGGTTTAACAGAATTACTCAAAAGAAAACCACGAGAATTATCAGGCGGTCAAAGACAACGCGTGGCTTTAGGCAGAGCAATCGTCAGAAAACCCCAAGTATTCCTCATGGATGAACCCTTGTCGAATTTAGACGCAAAACTAAGAGTTAAAATGCGCGCCGAACTCAAAAAACTCCAAAGACAATTAGGGGTAACCACAATTTACGTTACTCATGATCAGGTTGAAGCCATGACCATGGGCGACAGAATAGCCATCATCAACTTTGGAGAATTACAACAGGTTGGTTCGCCTGACGAGGTTTATAATAAGCCCTCTAACGTGTTTGTCGGCGGTTTTATCGGCTCTCCACCAATGAACTTCATTAACACAAGCATAATAGAAGATAATACTGGAGTGTGGGCTGATTTTGGTGAGTTCAAACTCAAATTCATGGAAGACCAAGCAGAAGTACTGAAGGAGAATAATCTAATCGGAAAGGAAGCCCTCTTTGGCATCAGACCCGAAGATATTTATGACGCCATGTTCGCCCAAGTTAAAATCCCGGGAGAAAACATGGTTAAAGCAAAAGTTGAAATCGTGGAAAACCTCGGAAACGAAAAAATAGTCCACCTCCGTGCCGGGAACATAACATTCCTCGGAAGCTTCCACTCAGAATCCAAAGTCAAAGAAGGACAAGAAGTCGATGTCGTTTTTGACATGAAGAAAGTGCACATCTTCAACAAAAAAACCGAGAAAGCAGTATTTTGAAAAAGCTTAACTTTTTATACCTTTTCTTCGAAGTTCCTTGCATGTATCGAGGGCTCGCAATAATATTCACCTTTCTCTTCATCGGGGAAGGTGTGGAACGGCTCTTTAATCTCCCGATCCCGGGAAATGTTATAGGGCTGATCCTCCTAACCTTTGCGCTCCTTTTAGGTATTGTAAGGCTTGAAGATGTTGAAAAAGAGGCGGAACTCTTCGTAAAAAACATGAGCATCATGTTCATCCCTCCAGGCGTCGGAATAATCCTCTACTGGGAGCTCATCAAAGACCAAGCGATACCAATTTTTGGAGCCCTGCTATTCAGCTTCCTCTTCACGCTCCTCTTAACGGCCAAACTTGTTGAATTTTTGGGGAGGCGGGAGAATGAATAGTCTTGGCATATTTCTAACCCTGACTGTTTTCTATGTCTTTTCCAAAATCTACGAGAAAAAGAAGGCTTTCTATCTAAACCCCGTCCTTCTCTCAATAGTTACAATAGCCCTAATATTAAAGGGCTTCAAAATTGAGTATTCCCTCTACATGGAAAGCGCCCGGATTTTGAGCTTTCTCCTGGGCCCCGCAGTTGTCAGTCTGGCTATTCCCCTCTACAAGCAGCGAATGATTATAAAGAAGTATGCGAAGGAGATAAGCATTGGAGTTGCTCTAGGTGGTCTCACGGCAATCTTAAGCGCCTTTTACATTGCAAAAGCCCTGGGAGGAGATGAAGCGGTTCTGCTCAGCATAGCACCCAAGAGTGTCACAACCGCCATAGCTATAGGCGTGAGCGAGAAAATAGGAGGAATTCCTGCTTTAACAGCGGTCCTCGTTATTTTGACCGGTATCCTTGGGAATGCCATTGGAGTTGAGATTTTGGATATGGCAAGAATCAGGGACAGAGTCGCAAGAGGGCTGGCAATGGGGATCTCCTCTCACGGTCTGGGAACCGCGAGGATAATATTAAACGATGAGCTGAGCGGAGCTGTAAGCGGCCTTGGAATGGCACTCAATGGAATTTTTACTTCCCTCGTGCTCCCCTATCTAATCAGATTCCTCAAATGAGTGCTCGCTTACCCGCAGTCTTTCCTTTTCATCCAGGAACAACGTGAAGTTCCTTCTTGCTACCCTGTCCTTTATGGGCGCATGCTCGACGAGGAAGGCTATTATTTCAGCGGTGCTATAGGGAACCTTAACCCTGGCATTATCAGCCTTTTCAAAAAGCTTTTTGGGAACTTCAAATATATCTTCCCCCTCTTTAATATCCAGACTTATTTTCGAATTTATCTGTTCCCAGATTAAAAGCGTATTTCTGGCTTTTTCAATTTTTTCGAGGGCTCTGTGTTCGAGAATGCTAACGTTGGCCCTGCTTGTTCCCAAAATTTCCGCGATTTCACTCTGCTTCAATCCCCTTGCTCGGAGCCTCAAAATCCTAATCTGCTGCTCGGTCAAAAAGCTCTTCATGGTAAACACCGTTAACATTTTAATTTAACATCGCACTCAGGATTAAAAACTTTTTCCATAGAAAACTTTAAATTTGAGTAGTACTATGCTAATCCATGTTCGGTGATTGCTTTTGGCTTTGGTGAATCCAATGCTGTTCTCTTCGTATTAGTTTTAATATTCGGGGGTGTTTTGGATGGATTTTAAAGTTACACCATGGGACGTTGAAGGGTTAGTGGACTATGCTAAACTGATAGAGGAGTTTGGAACAACTCCGCTGGGAGAAGAGCTTTTAGAGAAGACAAAGGAGCTCACAAAAAGCGAACTTCCTCTTTATTTTAAGAGGAGGTTCTTCTTCTCGCACAGGGACTACGACCTCGTTTTGAAGGACTACGAAGAGGGAGGAGGGTTTTTCCTCTATACTGGGAGAGGACCTTCCGGCCCCATGCATATAGGACATATAATACCATTCTTTGCTACGAAGTGGCTTCAGGAGAACTTTGGAGTAAATCTCTATGTTCAAATAACAGATGATGAAAAGTTCCTTTTCAAGCCCAAGCTCACCCTTGAAGATACAAAAAGATGGGCTTATGATAACATGCTCGATATAATCGCCGTGGGCTTTGATCCTGATAGGACGTTCATATTCCAGAACAGCGAATTCACTAAGATATATGAAATGGCACTTCCGATAGCAAAGAAGGTCAATTATTCAATGGCCAAAGCCGTTTTTGGCTTTACAGACCAGAGCAAAATTGGGATGATATTTTATCCTGCAATACAGGCGGCACCGACGTTCTTTGAGAAGAGGCGCTCTTTAATTCCAGCGGCAATTGACCAAGACCCCTATTGGAGGATTCAAAGAGATTTCGCAGAGAGTCTCGGCTATTATAAGGCGGCAGCCATCCATTCAAAATTCGTCCCCGGTTTGCTGGGGCTTGGAGGGAAGATGAGCGCTTCAAAGCCTGAAACCGCAGTCTATCTAACGGATGATCCCGAGGAAGCTGGCAAGAAGATATGGAAGTACGCCCTAACGGGTGGCAGGGCCACCGCAAAGGAGCAGAGGGAGAAGGGAGGAGAGCCAGAAAAATGTGTCGTTTTCAAGTGGCTTGAGATATTCTTTGAACCCGATGATAAAAAGCTCCTCGAGAGATACCATGCATGCAAGAACGGTGAGATTTTGTGCGGTCAGTGCAAGCGCTACCTTATAGAAAAAGTTCAGACATTTTTGATGGAACACCAGAGGAGAAGAGAGAAAGCCAAAGATGAGATTGAGAAGTTCAAATATACTGGAGAGCTTGCACAGGAACAGTGGGACAAGAGCATTCCTGAGGCGTTAAGGAGGTGACCCTCCAATCCTTTTTAACTTTTAAGAGCAAGATATGTCTGATGATAACTATGCAGAGCACGCGAGAGAGCTCGGTCATTAGGTACTAAAAGAACCCGTTATTTTCTTA
>QMUB01000169.1 GCA_003663695.1 Thermococci archaeon
AAGACCTATCTCTGCGTATCTCAGAACAACAACTTTTTTCACAAAATTCCCCCTTTCTTCTCTCTTCAGCAGAAATCTTACCACAGCCTTTAGAAAAGGAGCTGATTTACATTATCTATCACAAAAAACCCTGTTTCTGATATACTCTAATCTGTGAAAAAAGGGGGTGCAAGCATGGTCTCCACCGACAAGCGCTTCCAAGCCCTCGAGGCATACATGGAGGAAATAAATTATGACCCTTCCATGCTTATAAACGTTCTCCACAGGGCTCAACAACTCTTTCTATGGCTACCTAAGGATGTCCTTGAATTCATCTCTGAGAAGCTAAAAGTTCCTAAATCCAAAGTGATGGGCGTTGTGAGCTTCTACAACTTCTTTTCCACAAAACCCGTTGGGAGAATCCAAATAAAGGTCTGCTTAGGGACTGCTTGCTATGTTAAAGGTGGAGATAGAGTCATGGAAAGATTCCTTGAAGAGCTCGGACTTCAAGAAGAAGGGCAGGTAACCCCCGACGGCATGTTCTCAGTTCACGCCGTTAGGTGCGTAGGTGCTTGTTCCATGGCACCAGTCGTACTCATTGGAGAAAGCGATTTCTATGGAAGAATGAGCCCTGATAAGGTCCCGAGAATTGTCAAAAAGTACAAGAGGCTTGCCGAGCAAATGAAGGAAGGTGAAAGCTGATGAAGGAAATCAGAGTATGCGCTGGTGGAGCCTGTATAGCCTCCGGAGCTTTCAGTGTGAAAGATGCCCTCATAAAAGCCTTAAAAGAGGAAGGCAAGGATGGAGAATACAAGGTGATTGATACTGGTTGTATGGGAATGTGCAGCAGAGGCCCTTTCATGGTCATAGACAACGTGGTGTACGCAAAACTCAATGAAAAAGCAGTAAAAGAGATTGTAAAGGAACATATTTTGGGTGGCAAAGTGGTTGAAAAGTATTTGATGAAGCTTCCAGATGGAAAAGCGGTAAAAGAGGCCTTCAAGGAACATCCATTTTTCTCAAGGCAGGTCAAGATCGTCACGAGGAATTTGGGAATTATCAACCCCGCGAGTATAGATGACTACATTGAAAAAGGCGGATATAAAGCCTTGGAAAAAGCTCTAAAAGAAATGAAACCATGGGACGTCATCGAAGAGATCAAAAAATCTGGTCTCAGGGGAAGGGGAGGCGCTGGCTTCCCAACAGGTCTCAAATGGGAACTGGCAGCAAAGCAGCAAAGTGATGAAAAATACGTGGTGTGCAACGCCGATGAGGGGGATCCTGGAGCCTTTATGGACAGGGCTGTTCTCGAAGGGGATCCACATTCCGTCCTGGAAGGAATGACCATAGCAGCTTATGCTATAGGTGCCAGCAAGGGATTTATCTATGTTAGAGCCGAATATCCCCTCGCCATTCAAAGGCTCACGGTAGCTATAGAGCAAGCAAGAAAAATGGGCTTCCTCGGTAAAGACATCCTTGGAAGTGGTTTTTCCTTCGATATACAAATAAGGATAGGTGCTGGAGCGTTCGTGTGCGGCGAAGAAACCGCTTTGATGGCATCCATAATGGGAGAAAGAGGTCAGCCTCGAGTTAGGCCTCCATACCCTGTGGAAAAAGGCCTTTGGGGCAAACCCACCGTTATAAACAACGTTGAAACTCTTGCAAACATAGCATGGATCATCAGTAACGGTTGGCAGAGCTTCAGAAAGTACGGTACGGAAAAGAGTCCTGGAACCAAGGTCTTCGCCCTGGCAGGAAAGATAAACAACACCGGTCTTGTGGAGGTTCCACTTGGAATAACCCTCAGAGAGCTTATATACGATAATGGAGGAGGAGTACCAGGCGGCAAGAAGCTCAAAGCTGTTCAAACAGGTGGACCAAGTGGAGGAGTTATTCCTGCCGATAAAATAGACACTCCCATAGACTACGAATCGCTCACAAGCCTTGGAACCATTATGGGTTCAGGGGGTATTATCGTCCTCGACGAAGACGACTGTATGGTGGACGTTGCAAAATACTTCTTGGAATTCACCGTTCACGAATCCTGTGGTAAATGTACTCCGTGTAGGGAAGGAACCCGGACCATGTACGAAATCCTCGACAGGATAAGCAAAGGGCAGGGAACGATGGAAGATATAGATGCACTCGAAGAACTCGCCGTAGTGGTGAAGGAGACTTCGCTTTGTGGGCTTGGCCAGACCGCCCCAAATCCGGTCCTTACAACTCTCAGATATTTCAGAGAAGAATACGAGATACACGTGAAAGAGAAAAGATGTCCCGCTAAGAAATGCAGAGACCTCATAAGCTACGTTATAGATCCGAAAGCGTGTACAGGATGTACAGCGTGTAAAATCGTTTGCCCAACGGGAGCTATTGAGGGAGAGCTCAACAAGCTTCATTACATACACCAGGACCTCTGCATAAAGTGCGGAAGCTGTATGGACGTCTGTAGATTCGATGCCGTCTTTAAAGTCTCCCCACCTATTAAAGAAGAGAAAAAAGCTGAAACGCAGGCATAGTTTTCTGGCGTTGCTTCACTTTTGCTCATTTTCGCGGAATGAAATATAAATCCTTTCCTTGCCTGAAAGCCGAGCCAGGCAAAGTGCTGTGGTCATGTGGAAACTCATATCCATCTCTTTCTCCTGAACCAGAAGAGAATCAATATGATACTGACGGCAGACCAAACTATTATGTGAAGGAAAGCATGGGGGCTATGCTGAAGGGGTAGAGAAACATTCATGCCGTAGAAGCTTGAAAGGAGCGTTGGAATTTCAAGTACTATGGTCATGACGGCCAGAATTTTCATAACGATATTCAGGTTATTCGAGATTATTGAAGCATAAGCATCCATCATCCCAGCCAGTATGTCGCTGAAAATGTTAGCCGTGTCTATAGCCTGCCGAGTATCTACTATGGCGTCCTCAAGAATGTCCCTGTCTTCTTCATAAAGGGGTATTATATTCCCCTTTAAAAGCCTCTCCATGACTATTTCATTCGATTTTAGGGAAGTGACAAAATACACCAAACCTTTCTCAAGCTTCATGAGTTCCTCGATCTCCTTGTTCCTTAGGGAACGATGAAGTTCCTCCTCAACATCATCTATACTCGTTTGAATATCCTTGAGATGCCTCAAAAATTCAGCAGCTACGATCTGAAGCATCTGAAAAAGCATCCGGCTTCTCTTCTTTATATCTAGCCTCTCGATCTTCTCATCTATGAAAGGCAGAGCTCTTTTCGACACTATAAGAGTTTGCTCAGGGGTGAGTATGATGCCAAGGGATGAGGTTCTATAGGGCAACCTGCTTTCTTCATCGAGCTTTATGGGAACTTTAAGAATGACAAGAAGCGACTCTTCATCCACTTCCGCTCTCGCCCTTTCATCCTCATCCAAAGGATCCAAGATGAAATCCTCATCGACACCAAGACTATTTACAGCCTCTCTGATTTCATATTCGCTTGGATCCACAAGCCTTATCAAACTGCCTTTTTTGATCTCACCTGTTCTCAAGACCTTCCCATTCTCTTTTGAGTAAATCATCTTCATGGTTCTCGCCCCCTTCTTAGCACAATAAATTTTTAACACAAAAGGCATGAATTGTAATCTCCCACCCATTTTTTGCTTCAAACAAAACCTAATGTATCAGCTAAAGACTCTTATCTTAAAACCTTGACAAAC
>QMUB01000170.1 GCA_003663695.1 Thermococci archaeon
ATGCCCCCTAAAAGGTGCACTCCCCACTCCCACTATTGGATAAATTTCAATGCTCATCTCCTCCTCGAGCTCCGAGAGCTTGGAGAGGGCATATTTATCATATAACACTGCACTTATCAAGCCGTAGTTCATGGCGGGATCACTTCTAGCCAGGAAGACACGCTGATATTCAAAAGACTTTCCCTGGAGATAGTCTTCAAGGATTGAGAAAGCGTTTAATATCGCCTCCTTAGTTTCAAAGAGGGGTATCACACTGATCTCCTTTGGCTCAAAATCACCTATCCACTCGTTTATCTTGATATCAAAGACACGCCGGTACTGAAGTCCAGCAACAAACTTTCTATAAAGCTCGTAAACTCTATCTATCTCCACGCAGCTGGTCGTCATTGGAAGGATTACTTCGAATATGGGAGGGGAAGAATCCCCGTAGAATATCTTGGCATAATCCGCGGAGCGGGGAATTCCCTGAAGAGTCTCAAGTAAAAGTTTAGCTTCCGACTTCTCGATGCCCGGATTCGGGACTCTTGGAGTTAGACGAAATGCTTCACCGAGCCTGTGGGATGCAAAAAACTCAGAATAGTTCTCCAAGAGCTTTTTTACAACGAAGTTGTCCACCTCCTTGCCTTCAAAATCCCACATCTGTTCCTGGATCCCAAGAAGGCTGAATGCATAGAAAGCCTCCGTAACTTCATCCTCCCCTTCAAGAAGGGATGAGCGTGCAAAAAAAGGCATGAAGACATTATCTGGATGCTGAGTGCTCATTGTTCTCGGTATCAAAACGACCACCAAAAGGAAAGAAGAATGAAAGAATTTAACCTTTATCCAAAAACAATTGACAGATTGACAAATTCATCTTCCAGCCGGGTAATTCGGAGCCTCGTTCGTTATGAATATGTCGTGAGGATGGCTCTCCTTAACGCCTGCATGGGTTATAATCACAAATTCTCCTTTCTCCTTGAGCTCTTCTATATTCCTGGCACCTACATAACCCATTCCAGCCCTGAGGCCACCGATGAGCTGGTAGAGCACCTCTCCAAGGCTTCCCTTGTAGGGAACAACCCCCTCAACGCCCTCTGGAACAAATTTACGTGTCTTCATATGCCCTTTTTGGTAATATCTTTCGGCTCCTCCCTTCATCATTGCACCAAGGGAACCCATTCCCCTGTACTGCTTGTACCTCCTTCCATTTATGACGACCTCCTTGCCCGGTGCCTCTTTCGTTCCCGCTAAGAGGGAACCAAGCATTACAGCATCAGCACCGGCTGCTATGGCTTTTACTATGTCACCGGAGTACCTTATTCCTCCGTCGGCTATGACTTTCATTCCATACTCCTCAGCTCTATCTGCAACCCTTGATATGGCGGTTATCTGGGGAACGCCAACCCCCGCAACAACGCGCGTGGTGCATATGCTCCCGGGTCCGATGCCCACCTTTACGGCATCGGCGAAGGTGAGATCATCAAGGGCATTTGGATTCGCAATATTTCCCACTATCAAATCAGCATCAACATTTTGACGAATTTGTTTCATAGATCTTATTGCTTTGAGATTGTGGGCGTGGGCAGTGTCAATGACGATAACGTCAGCCCCTGCTCTATCGAGGGCTTTAGCCCGCTCAATGTCAAAGGGTCCAACCGCTGCAGCGACAATTAAATCGCCCTTTTCGTCGCGGGCCGCTCTTTTATACTTGCGGCGCATCATGAGGTCGCTCATGGTTATGAGCCCTATAAGCCTGCCTTCTTTATCGATTACGGGAAGCCTGTCAATCTTATTTTCAACCATTATGTGCATGGCTTCTTCAACGCTTACGTCCTCACCAACAGTGATCACATCTCTTGTCATTATTTCACTGACGTTCTGTCCCTCCTTCGCCGCGATGTCCTTTTTTGAGAGGATCCCAACAATCCTGTCACCTTCAACAACCGGCAGGCCGTCTATCCCCTCGCGCTCCATTACAAATAGGGCATAGTCAACAGTCTCCTCGGGCCCTATTGTTATGACATCCTCCACTATAAGGCGCTCCGCTCTCTTAACACGCTTTACCATCTCGACCTGCTCATGAATGCTCATGTTCCTGTGGATGACACCGAGGCCCCCTTCCCTCGCCATTGCTACTGCCATCTCCCATTCCGTAACCGTGTCCATCGCCGCGCTCAAAATCGGGATGTTCAGCTTTATTCTCGGCGTGATCTGTGCAGAAACGTCCACATCCTTGGGCTCGACTTCGGTTGCCTGAGGCACCAACAAAACATCATCGAAGGTATAGCCTTTAACTGCATTAACAAGTTTTTGCTCAAATTTTCCCATCTTCCCTTCTCCCCCACATCCTTTTTAGCATGAACATGACTAGGGTTTTTAAGGATTTCTCCATAAGATTGAACTGCAGTAACAGAATGACAAAGATTGCCTTAAATCCGTAGCATTTAACTGTCATTCTTTCAAATTTTCCATCATGTTTTTCTAATATCGACAAAAAATTTTAAACAAGATTAATTAACCTTAAAAATAGTGTTATTTCGGTGATTGATATGAGGAGGGAGTGGGAAACCCATCTATAGGAAAAAGTTCTCGGAAGGAGCTATTCTAGGTGAAGTTTTGAAGGAAGGTGTTTACTGGGCTTTTATGGGAAGGCCTTTTGAAGTGATGCCCTTTTTGAGGGGAAAACTTTTGAAGGAAGCAAATGGGCGGCAGAAGGACATAGAAAAACTTTTAAAAGAACTTGAGAAGCTCTACAAAGAAATCAGCATGTCCAGCAGGATCAGCGAAGAGCAGATGAAGCTTGTAATGTCATACAGGGAGAAGATTCTCAAGTGTTTGAAATCGTAAAACTTTAAACCTCTTCTCCTATTCTTACATTGTTTTAGGGATGATGACGGAGATTTCGTCCGATTGATGAGGAAACTCGCATGGTCTGACCTAAGCATGAAAGAAAAGGGGATAAAAATCATTCAAATTCTTCTCCACCTGGTGTCTCTCCACCTTTCTCCTTTTCGAGCTTGCTGGCAGCGATTACATCGTCGATTCTAAGGAGCATTACCGCAGCTTCGCTGGCGCTCTTGATGGCCTGCTTCTTAACCCTAACCGGCTCAATGACTCCACGCTCTATCATATCTGCCGGTTCACCCTCAAAGACGTCCACTCCAATCCCTGCACCCTTCTCCTTGTGGGCTGCTGTTACCTTAACGAGCGTCTCGATTGGATCCAGTCCAGAGTTCTCCGCAAGTGTCCTCGGGATTGTCTTTAGGGCTTCGGCGAAAGCTTCAATGGCGAGAGCCTCCTTACCACCAACCTCCTTCGCATACTCATCAAGCCTGATCGAAAGCTCAATCTCGCTGGCTCCTCCTCCCGCAATGATCTTACCATCCTCTACGATGTCCTTCGTGACCTTTACTGCATCTTCGAGGGCGCGCTCGACCTCATCGACAACGTGCTCTGTTCCACCCCTAATGAGGATTGTCACTGCCTTTGGATTCTTGCAGCCCTCAACGAATACCATGTTTTCTCCCGCTACCTTCCTCTCCTCAACGACCTCCGCTTCTCCAAGATCTTCGCTCGTGAGATCCCTTATGTTCATGACGATTTTTGCTCCGGTGGCTTTGGCGAGCTTCTCCATGTCGCTCTTCTTAACTCTCCTAACCGC
>QMUB01000171.1 GCA_003663695.1 Thermococci archaeon
TACTTGACATTGAAGTTCCCCAAAAGGGGGTACTGGCTCTTGTAGCTCTTTTTGTTCTTGAAGTCTGGATTTATGGACTGCTCATCACAGTGTTTTCAGAGTCAAGGATGCAGGCTTTAACAGTTTCCAAGGTTCTCGGATGGTTCTTAATGCTGCCACCTCTGATAAAGCTCGTCGTTGTTTGGAGAATCCTCTTAACGTACTGGAGTAAATTTACCGCTTTTTTGCCGACTTACTGGCTTTACAGAGTGTTCGAAGGTATCCCACTCAACGACTACAGCGACTTTCCAATAGCAATTGGCGTTCACTTGGTGTGGCTTATTCCGCTGGTTTGGTTGTTTAAGAGGAAGGTTCTCTGAGCTTTTCTATTTTTAACCAAAAACTTAAATTATAATTGTGGCGTACTTTGGAATGGGGAATATCATGAGCGAGATAATTGAGGTAGTTTATGAGAATGGCGTTTTAAAACCTCTAAAAAAGCTCCCCTTTAAAGAAGGGGAAAAGTTAATCGTGGAGATTAAAAGAGGAGATAAAAAGAAACTCTTAGATGAACTTGAGGGAAGCATAAAACTCAAAAAAAAGATCAGACTTGAGGAAATTCTTAAACTGGAGGATGAGTTATGGTTATCTACTTAGATGCAAATGTAATTGTCAGCTATCTGCTTTATACTGAGAAAACTGAGGAAGCTCGGAAAGTCCTTGAGCGGGAGGAGGCATTTGCTACAACAATAAACACACTTGAGGAGGCAGTATTTGTTGGAATGAGATTAATTTTTGAGGAATATTACGGGGATTACAAATTGAAAAAGTTCAAAAAAACACTGAAACAAAATTTTGAAATTTACCAGCAGTATTTGAGCAATTTAAACCGCTTAGTTTCTGAGCTTCCAATTGTCCTGTTACCTGTCCCCTCTGATTTAACATCATTAGTACAAGTCATGGAAGGATATTCCCTACTTCCAAATGATGCTTTGATAGCCCTTACGTGTAAGGTTCAGAAGATCGATAAAATTGCAACTTTTGATTCTGATTTCAGAGGAGTCGACTTTTTGAAGGTAATTCCGTGAGATGATTGCTATGCGTGAGGCGATGTATTGGGAACCCCTTGGGGAGAATAGGGTGAGATGCCATCTGTGCCCTCTAAACTGCGTTATCAATGAAGGGCAAAGAGGCTCATGCAAGATTAGAAAGAATATTGGTGGAATTCTATACACACTCAACTACGGAAAGGTCTCCTCCATGGCCCTTGATCCTATTGAAAAGAAGCCCCTCTTCCACTTCCATCCCGGTTCATGCGCCTTCTCCATTGGAACCGTAGGATGCAACATGCACTGCCGTCATTGTCAAAACTGGGAGATAAGCCAGGCTGACGAAAAATTTCCTTATCTCCAGGATGCCACACCTGAAGGCATAGTTAGCCTTGCGAAGCATTATGGGTGTGAAAGCATTGCCTACACATATAACGAGCCTACGATCTGGTATGAGTTCGTCCTCGATACGGCAAGACTTGCCAAAAAAGCCGGGCTGAACAACATTCTCGTCACAAACGGTTACATAAACGAGGAGCCTTTCCGCGAATTAGCACCCTATATAGATGCGATGAACATAGACATAAAAGCCTTTGATGATAAATTTTACATGAAGATAGCGAGCGTGCCGGGCGGCGAGCCTAGCAGGAGAATCGCAGTGATGGCAAAGAAAGAATTTGGTATCCATGTTGAGCTCACATATCTAATAATACCCGGCTTAAACGATAGAGAGGAGGAATTTAGAACATTTGCCCGGTGGGTTGTGGAAGAGATGGGTGCCGATACACCCGCGCATTTTTCTCGATTCTTTCCGCATTACAGGCTCTCCAACCTCCCTCCTACACCCATTGGCACAATAGAAAGAGCCTACAGAATTGCAAGGGAAGAGGGCTTGAAGTTCGTATATCTTGGAAATGTGCCGGGTCATGAAGGAGAGAACACATACTGCCCAAAATGTGGAAAACCTTTAATAGTGAGGTGGGGCTTTACAATTGAGGAGTACCACATAAAGGATGGGAAGTGTGAATACTGCGGTGAACCAATCCCTGTAATCGGAAGATATGAAAAGAAGCACTATAAAAGGGTCTGGTGGTTGTAATGGAGAATGTTAAAGTGATTTTCTACATCGAAGGAATGGGGAATGAGAGGAAAGCCCTCGAAGAAGCCCTTGCGAGGACTGCAGAAGCTCTTAAGAAGGAACAAATAGTCAAGGTAAATCGTATCAGTGTGGAAGATGTTATAGAAAATGAAGAGGTCGAGGAGCTTAAATATTCGGGTATGATAGAGGCTGAGGTGGAAGGGGATTTTGAGGGAATCGTGAAAGCCACCATGAGGTATGCCCCTGCTGTGGTTGAGGTCATTGGTCCGGGA
Source organism: Thermococci archaeon (assembly GCA_003663695.1). Lineage (GTDB taxonomy): Archaea > Methanobacteriota_B > Thermococci > Thermococcales > Thermococcaceae > Palaeococcus. The sequence goes on from QMUB01000171.1 coordinate 2,400, forward strand.
AGGCTTGAAATTGAGAGCAAGAATCTCATGAAAATCCTGGGTGAGGTGTCATTATTCATGGGTGAGCTTATGGAGAAATTTGGTGGCCTAGCCGCCTATCCGCCTCTTGATGAAATCCCCCTTCCAAGGGTCGGATACAATGAAGAAGAGATCGAAGCCTTCATTCTTGATGATAGAAACATTAGATACATGTTTATCATTGAAACGTTTGGCTCAGAGGAGGAGAAAATAAAAGAAACCATGCTGAAGGCTTTTTTCCTCGAAGGGTGTAAGATAAATAAGGTGGCTTTAAAATCCGAGGAAAGAGATGGCAGAGTCTATACACTCCTTGCTGCCGAGCTCCTCTCGCCATTTGAGACATTATTCCAGTTAAACGCTAAATATGCTCCCTTTGCCATATCAATCGAAGAGCCTCAGATAATTGATATAACGGCAACAGAGCTGCAAAATACCCTCACAGATCTGGCAGGATTTGTTTACGAGCTTGTTCACAGGCCAATAAAGAAAAAGCTCATGGAGAAAGACTCCTTTAAATTTTCCCTTCAGGGCTGATTTGAGGGAGATATTATCGGCAAAAAGCGAATTTTGCATAGGCATTTAATTAATCTCCTTTCAATTTTTACGGCAATTATCGAGCTTTTTTAATCGTTAGAAAGGGTTAGAAAGCGAAAAGTATATATACCCTAAGTGCCCATTAAGATATTGACAATACTTTATTGGGCTAGGCCCAACAAATTTGGAGGTGTGAAGAAATGAAGGTAAGAAAGATCGCGGCCCTTGCAGTTGGTGCCGCAATGATTGGTGCAACCATGGGATACGCCAACGCACAGTTGAATGTTCCAAGGGACTTCTTTGTTAAGGATGGTGCTCCAAACGTTAAAATCGTGGTGGGAAGCAACGCTGCTGCAATGGACGTAGCAAGCGCCGCCGACATAGCCGTTGCCCTCGGAAGCTTGCTCTTCACTGCGGAGGAAGTAAGCGCGGATGTTGCAAGTGTTACCGTTAAGAAGGACTACACAACAGACCCAGACGACATACTATTGTACTCAGCCCTCTACGGGGATTATGGTGAAAACACTAAGGACTGGACGTACTCAGATCTTCCACAGGATGCTTGGTACAATGCAGCCTCAGGTGAATATGAATACGACTTTGACTTAACAAGCTTTGACCCGAGCGATGGATTTGATGTTACAGACTACTTCCTCA
>QMUB01000172.1 GCA_003663695.1 Thermococci archaeon
ACTCTTATTAGGTGAAGGGCTTAAATAATTAAGCATGGAGCACACTTTGACAGAACGTCCTCTATCAGGGTGTGTGCCATTTAAATTCCTGGTTTCATCTAAAGAAAGAGAATCCAAACGGCAAATATTTATTCGCTAAAGATCCCACGAGTGCAGATTAAAGGAGCATACGAGAAGTTTCGGTCTCTTGGAATCCAATGAATGCTTGAACTGTTCTCAGAAGGTAACAAAATCTGCGACAGCACTTAAAACCTATGGAGAAAGGAGTTTCATTGTGAAACTATGGCGGTATATTTATCTTCTAACTTTTCTTTTATTTTGCTGCCTATATATAAGTATTGCCCCAAATTTTTACCTTGCCATGATGTAAAAGGAAAGATTTATAAATAAAAAAGCGAAAAACTTAAAAGTGATTTTGTCGGGGTGGGGGCATGAAACGTTTGGGCAAGGTTTCTCATTATGCTAAGCAAGGCTTTTTGATAGTGCGCTCAGATTGGGTGCCATCTCTGAATGATGTCATTGTTGACAGGGATCTTAAAGTTGTCGGTATTGTGAAGGATGTTTTTGGTCCTGTTAAAATGCCCTATGTGGCGGTAAAGCCAAGAATTAAGAAGCCCGAGGGATATCTGGGCACCATCTTGTATGTGGATACTAGAAAGAGGCCCAAGAAGGAAGGCAGAAAACGCGGGAAGGGTGTGAGGAGATCCCGCCCCAAAAAGAGGGGGTGATATATTTTGGTTTCAGCCGAAGACGTTAAGAAATGTCCTATTTGTGGGAGTGAAAAGTTAATTTACGACCCCGAGAGGGGTGAAATAGTTTGTGCTAAATGCGGCTATGTTGTTGCTCAGAACATAGTGGACAGCGGTCCTGAATGGAGGGCGTTTGATGCTGACCAGAGGGCTAGGAGAGGAAGGGTTGGTGCCCCTGTTACCTATACGATCCACGACAAAGGACTCTCCACGATGATAGACTGGCGTAATAAAGACATTCACGGTCATGACATCTCATCAACAACGAGAGCTCAAATGTATCGTTTGAGGAAGTGGCAGAGGCGTATAAGGGTTTCCGATGCGGCAGAACGTAACCTCGCCTTCGCTCTAAGCGAACTCGATAGAATGGCTTCCCAGCTTCAGCTTCCGAGAAACCTTAAGGAAATGGCTGCAGTTCTCTATAGAAAAGCTGTTATGGAGCATCTTATAAGAGGGCGCTCAATTGAGGGGGTAACCGCTGCCTGTCTTTATGCAGCATGCAGGATGGCGAAGATTCCAAGAACTCTGGATGAGATTGAAGAGGTAGCTAGGGTTGACAAAAAGGAAATTGGAAGAAGTTACCGTTTTATAGCAAGAGAGCTTAATCTAAAGCTTCCCCCGACCAATCCGATTGACTACGTTGGAAGATTCGCTGATCAGCTGGGATTGAGTGAGAGAACCAAGAGGAAAGCGATAGAAATCCTGAAACAGGCAGTTAAGAGAGGACTTACAAGCGGAAGGGGCCCGATGGGTGTTGCAGCTGCGGCTTTGTATATAGCGAGTGTTTTGGAAGGGGAAAAGAGAACGCAGAGAGAAGTGGCTGAGGTAGCCCACGTTACAGAAGTTACCGTTAGAAACAGATACAAGGAACTTGTGGAAAAGCTTGGAATAAAGCTGAATATCTGATTTTCTCCTCTCATTTTATGCATAATTATACATATTTATTGCCAGCAGAAATAACTAACCGTAATGTTTAAATCCAAAAAGTCCTTATACCCATAAAAATCCAATCTTTTGGGGGTGAAAAGGTGAGGTACACGGTGACATCAGCACTGCCCTATGCCAACGGACCAATACATGTCGGACATTTGGCGGGGGCATATCTTCCAGCGGATATATTTGTGCGCTATTTAAGGCTCAAAGGGGAAGATGTCGTTTTTATATGCGGAACGGATGAGCATGGAACACCGATTACATTTAGAGCTCTAAAAGAGGGAAAGAGCCCCAGGGAGATAGTGGACTACTATCATGAACACATAAAGACTACTTTTGAGAGAGCCAAGATAAGCTTTGACTATTTTGGGAGAACTGAATTACCTGTTCACTATCGTATAAGCCAGGAATTCTTCTTAAAAGCGCTTGAGAATGGATATTTGGTTAAAAAAATGGAGAAACAGGCTTACTGTGAGCATGATAAAATGTTCCTTCCTGATAGATATGTTATTGGGACCTGCCCCTACTGTGGTGCTGAAGAGCAAAGGGGAGACCAGTGTGAGGTTTGCGGGCACCCATTAACGCCCGAGAAGCTCATAAATCCGAGATGCAACATATGTGGGGGCTCAATCACATTCAAAGACTCTGCTCACTATTATATCAAGATGCAGGAGTTTCAGGCTAGGCTTAAAGAGTGGATTGAGAAGAATGAACACTGGAAGTCAAACGTTAGGAACACGGTTTTAGGATGGATTAATGAGGGATTAGAGGAGAGAGCAATAACCCGGGATCTAAACTGGGGGATACCTGTTCCTCTGGACGAGGAAGATGTTAAAGGGAAGGTTCTTTATGTGTGGTTTGAGGCGCCTATCGGTTATATCTCAATAACAATAGAACACTTCAAACGCTTGGGGGAGCAGGACAAGTGGAAAAAGCACTGGTTGAAGGGTTATGATGGTGAAACAAGGATTATACACTTCATTGGGAAGGATAACATTCCCTTCCATGCAATCTTCTGGCCCGCCTTTCTCCTGAGCTACGGAGAGTTCAAAGATGAAAAAGGGAAATTTGATTGGCTGTTGCCCTATGATGTGCCAGCCAATGAATATCTGAAGCTTGAAGGAAAGAAGTTCTCCACAAGTAGAAACTGGGCCATATGGGTTCATGAGTTTTTGGATGAGTTTCCGGCTGACTATTTAAGATACTACCTCACCGCAATAATGCCGGAAACCAGGGATAGCGACTTCAACTTTGCGGATTTCAAATCCAAGATCAACGATGAGCTCGTGAACAATCTGGGAAACTTCGTTCACAGGGCATTGACATTCGCCAACAGGTACTTTGATGGAAAAGTGCCCGAAAGGGGAGAGCTGGACGATCTGGATAAGGAAGCCTTCGAAGAAATAGAGCGAACCTTCAAGGATGTGAGTGAGCTCATATTGAACTATCGCTTTAAAGACGCCTTGAAGAGAGTAATGGAACTATCAGCATTTGGCAATAGATATTTCGACTACAGGAAACCATGGAAAACTGCCAAGACTGACAGGGCAAGAACCGCCACAACGGTGAACGTTTCCCTCCAGATAGTGAAGGCACTGGGGATAGTGCTCGAGCCCTTCCTACCTGATGCGAGTGAAAAGATCTGGCATCTTCTCAATCTTGAAGAGGTGAAAGTGTGGAGATTCAGACCGCTGAAGGAAGGTCATGGAGTGAGAAAGGCGGAGATTTTGTTTAGAAAGGTTGAGGATGAACAGATAAAGAATTACATAATTAAATACTTCCCTGAAAATGCGGTTAAAGATTTGTTGAGGAAGTATTTCCCCAGGGATTATAAAGAACTTTTGAAAGGAAAGAAGGAGAAGAAAAAGGTTGAGGAGGAGAAAA
>QMUB01000173.1 GCA_003663695.1 Thermococci archaeon
ACTATTGAACAAAAGAGAGACTGGGAAGAACGGGCGAAGAAAGATGGTCTCAAATTATCAAGATGGATCGTTAATCTTGTAAATGAGGCATTACTGGAAAGAGAGGAGGATACAAGATCAAGAAAAGAACTGGAGAGGGAGATATCCTCATATAAAGAGGAGATAGCAAAACTGAGAGAGAAAATAAGACAGTTAACAATACTGAAGAATAGATATGAAGAAGAACTTAGAAGATACAGAGCACAACCATTCCTTGATGAACATTTTGAAGGTAAAAGAAGGTATAGTACCGAGCTTGTAGATCTACTGAGGAATATGAGAGACAGGGATGGTAATCACAAAATAGTAAGTGATGAAGAGATATTCAGGTATCTTGGAATAAGTTTTAGAGAAACAGAAGCCATAAAAGCCATCTCAAAACAGTTAGAATTTCTGGAGTATTATCATATAGTGGAGTCTACACCAAAAGGATGGAGGTGGATCGGGTGAAAGCTCAGATTGAGCTTTCTAGTGAACAATTATTGAAAGAATTTGTTAGAGATGCTGCTATAAGGGGATTGACAGAAGAAACAATAAGATCCTATAGAGGGAACATGAAGATCTTCCTTAAATTTTTGAATAAGTCAGCTCTTGAGATTGAGACAAAGGATCTGAAAGAGTTCCTTTACCACTTAAGAAAAGAAAAACATCTCACAGATGGTACTATAAACATGTATTTCTGTTCATTGTTCTCATTTTATGATTATCTCGAGATAGAAGGACTGATTGAGAAGAATCCCATACCTAACTTCAGAAAACGATATTTAAAAAATCTAAGAAAAACTTACAAACATGGAAACCTGAAAAGGAAATTGATAACAATAGACGAGATGAGAAAACTTGTAGACTCAATAGTTGATCCAAGAGATAAAGCTATAGTTGTTTTATTAGCAAAAACAGGAATACGAAGAAAAGAATTGATCAATATTGATATAGATGATATTAACTGGATTGAACAGTCAATAAGATTGAAATGCACTCCTAAAAGAACGAACACTCTTGTCTTCTTTGATGATGAATGTGCTAGAGTTTTGAAACGATGGATTTTAGTTAGAAACTCCACTTATGTAAATAATGGATGTAAAGCACTGTTTCTTGGAGAAAGAGGAGAAAGACTTCAAGGAAATGGAGTCTACAACATTATCCAGAAGTATGCAAAACGAATAGGTCTTTACGATGAAAACAGTAAGAATTTAGAGGATCATTTTGGTCCTCACTGCTTTAGACACTGGTTCACCACTTATTTATTAAGAAATGGTATGCCAAGAGAGTACGTGAAGGAGTTAAGAGGAGATTCAAGATTAGAAGCTGTTGATATGTATCATCACATCGATAGGGAAGATTTAAGAGAGAGCTATCTTGCATGTATTCCAAAGCTGGGAATATAGATGTTTCATATTTATTGTAAGATTTCTTATAATAGACTGTAAAGCATTACCTATATAGGTAGACTACATTATAATTATTTTATAAGAAAAATTTTTATAGTTTGATTGAAGATTTATATTTATGGTATATACAATATCAACTAGGAACAATATATCTCAAGGAAAATGTTTCATATTTTCTTCACATAAAGAGATCATAAGATTGGATATATGGGAAGAATATGTTGGTATCCTTAGAGATGTTAAGATCTGTGAGGGGATTATCTTTTTAGAATTTGATGAATGTTTTATCCTACTTCATGAAAAGTTAGATATAGAGAAGTATATTGGGGAGAGGATTGGGATTCTGAGAACAGATTTAGCTACTTCTTACCTTCTTAGAACAGTTGATAAAGAGAATCCACGTCATTCTATAAAAAAACTTTCTCATGGAGGTGAGATTCGTGGCATGGATAACGATTAATTTTAGAGTAACTCCAGAAGAGTATAGAAAGTTCTATAGGAGAAAAGGTGAGGATTCTTGGAGAACTCTTTTTCTGACATTATTAAAAGAAGTTGAGGAGATCGAAAAAAATGGTGTTGGAATTTATAAAGAAAAATACGATAAGACTATGAAAGTTTTAAAAGAGTACTTTGATTCTTTTTACGTCGAAGATGATCTCGAGAAAACTCTTGAAAATTTTTATAATGCTCTTAAAGAATTTCTGGAAGAATAGAAAGGATTTTTCAAAGAGATTTACGAAAAATGTGGAGATGCTTTTTTGTACTTGATAATGTTGAAGCGTTTGTTTGTTCTTACTGTGAAATATTATATATCAGAAAAGATTACTATCAAAAATAAAATAATGTTGTAACATATTGCACTCTACCAAACGCTTACAGATCTATGCATGCATCAATAAAATTCTTGTATTTTCATTGAAAATATATGTTATTCATGCATGCATTCATGGAGAGGATAATAAGAAGTTCACGCTTAGATCCAGTTAGGTAAAACGCAAAAATATATAAGCTTAAATAAAAAAACAAAAGCATTTTTTGTCCATTTGTTCTTCATGCTTAATAATAGATGCTTGTATGCATGCAAGTTGTAATATGAACGTTGATCAGCTAATATTACATGTTACATATTACTTTATAATATGTATATTCGTGTATACTATAACGTAGTTTTACTGCAGTAATAATCAGTACTATCAGTGAGTATACTCCATGTCATTCAAATATAATATTTCTTTGTTATTTCTCAGTACAGGCATGCATCACTATGTAGACTTTGGTATCTAAAGTCCTCGGTAATGTTAATTTTCTATATATTAAAAAATAAATTTATAAAGAAATACAATTTCTTTATCTACGTCTCTATTTCCTCCCACATTCAGGACAAATCTCACTTTTTCCCTTCCAAGCACCACAGTACTGACAGTAGCTTCCCTCTTCTTTTTCTTTAGCCTGTTTTTCAACTTCTTTCTTTTTACCAACTAGATTCTGGAGTTCATTTATTATCTCTACTTTATTGCTTATGATATATAAAGTATGATCATCCTTTCCCTCACCATGCTTAAATATGGAAACATGTGCATTCCCTTCCATTTCAAATTCAGATCTTATCTCCTGAAGATGTCCTATGTCTTTCATCTCATCGATAAAACTTAATCCATCACTGATTTTATCGAGTTTTTTACTGATTTCTCCTTCTCCACTTAATTTTCCATTTTCGGATCGAAGATCCAGTCTACCAGAGTTTGATTTTATCATCTCCAACAATTTTCTCAGTTTCTCTTCATCAGTAACATCTTTTAAAACACAAACTATCTCAAGATTCTTGATTTCATATTCATCCTGATCCAACTTTTCCAGAAGTTTTACTACATCTTTTTTGTTAATAAAAGATTCTGATATTAATTCTTCTCTCATTTGATCACCTCATATATTCTTTAATTTTACAGATATCCAATGGCTTTCCTTTACTTCCTTCCTTTGTCCATTCTATAAGATTATTTTTTAATGCTTCCTTTCCGAACTTTTCATATACAATTTTCTGGCAGTCAGCAGATGTCATCCTATACTTTAATGACTCTCTGAGAATCTTCATTTCTTTATCTTTCTTCCAATTCAC
>QMUB01000174.1 GCA_003663695.1 Thermococci archaeon
CTACTCAATAGCATCCCCCCTCCTTGACCTCCACTTCTACCTTGAGGCAAAGTATGCCTACACCGAGCTTGAGACACCCAAAGAGTTCATCAGGAAGGCTGTTGATGAGAAGGTTCCAAGGCACGTTGAGGGCTTCATTGAGAGTCTTCTGGCTAAGGCTTATGGCCTGAGGCCAGTAAAGGTTGAGCTCCCAGATCTTGAGCTTGATATCGCACTAATGGGCTTCAGCAAACTTGAGCTGGTAGGAGAGGTTAAGTGGAAAAGCAGGGTTAAGCGTGAAGAAGTGAAAAAAATTGAGGAAAAACTCTCTAAGTTCAGATGCAGGAAAGTTCTTGTTGTTCCATCTGAGGACGCCCTCGAAAGAGAACCTGGAGGGATTGAAGTATTAACTCCCGAGGACCTCCTAGAAATTGCAAAAAGGAGCTTGGAAGCACTTGTTTAACTCCGCATTCTTTTTCTGTATTCCTCAAGCTTTTTCTTTAAGCTCTCATCTTTTAGCGCCAAAATCTCAATAGCAAGCAAAGCCGCATTCTTTCCATTATCTATTCCTACTGCCGCAACCGGTACTCCTGGAGGCATTTGGGCAATACTTAAGAGGGAATCCAATCCACCAAGCTTTGCTGAGACGGGTACTCCTATCACAGGCTTGGTTGTGTGAGAAGCTATAACTCCTGGCAAAGCAGCACTCAAACCCGCTATGGCTATGAAAACATCGCAGTCTTTCTTTGCTAATTCCTCAACTTTTTTTGGGTTTCTATGAGCTGAGGCAACTTCCACTTCGTGCTCAACGCTAAACTCCTCTAAAACTTTAGTAACCCTCTCAGCGATGTGAGAATCACTCTTGCTCCCCATAACAACGAGAACTTTCATACTATCACCGCTTTTTTCTCAGATTCTCACCCTTATAAATTTTATCATTTAAATGTTAAAACAAAGCTTAAAAATGATAAATTTTAACAAATTTATGGTGAAGATCATGCGCGTTTTGTTAGTTGGTGCAGGTGGAAGAGAGAGTGCAATTGCTGAAGCCCTTTCGAAGGATTCGGAACTCTACGTGGTGGCAAAGCATCTAAATCCAGGAATTAGGAGAGTAGCTTATGAATACGGACTTGCAAAGGAAACAGATGTTCAGAAGGTTCTTGATCTCGCTTTAAAATGGGGGATTGAGATTGCTTTCATAGGACCCGAGACACCTTTGGAGAAAGGCATTGTGGACACCCTTGAGGAGAATGGAATCCCTACAGTTGGTCCCTCAAAAGAAGCTGCCCAGCTTGAGACCAATAAAGCATTTGCCCGAGCATTGATGGAGAAACATGAAATTCCCGGGAGGAAACTCTTCAAAGTCTTTGATGATATTGCCGAGATGAAGTCATGGATTGATGAGTTTGGAAAGCCCGTTGTTGTAAAGCCCCTTGGATTAACAGGCGGGAAAGGTGTTAAGGTTGTAGGCTATCAACTTAAGGATAATGAAGAGGCAAAGGAGTACGCAAAGGCGCTCATCGAAAAGGATGGGAGAGTTTTAGTCGAAGAAAGGACGGATGGGGTAGAGTTTACATTTCAAGTTTTCACGGATGGAAAGAAAGTAATACCCATGCCATTAGCCCAGGATTATCCCCATGCATATGAGGGCGATGTTGGACCAATAACCGGAGGAATGGGGTCATATTCCTGTGAAAACCATTTGTTGCCATTTGTATCAAAGGAAGATTACGAAAAGGCCTTTGAAACTCTCAAAAAGACTATCGACGCGATGCGTAAAGAAGGGATTCCATATAAAGGCATCCTCTACGGCCAGTTCATGCTTGCCAAGGATGAGCCGAAGATAATTGAGTTCAACGCCCGCTTTGGAGACCCGGAGGCGATGAACGTCCTTCCGATTCTAAAAACTTCTCTCCTTGAAATTGCAGAGGGGATAGTTGATGGAGCACTCAAAAAGGCCGAATTTGAGAAGAAAGCCACCGTTGTGAAGTATGTAGCACCTAAGGGCTATCCCACTGATCCAATAAAGGGAGTAAACGTTGAAATCAGCGAGGATAAAATCAGAGAAGAGGGGGCTAAAGTTTACTATGCATCAATAGACGAGAACTTCAGGATGCTCGGTTCGAGAGCTCTGGCAGTCGTTGGAATCGCCAATTCTCTGGAAGAGGCGGAAAGGATTGCATCCGCAGGAATAAAGCACGTCAGGGGCGAGATTTTCTACCGCGCTGATGTGGGAACCAAAGAAAGCCTCGAGAAGAGGGTTAGGATTATGAAGGAGATTAGGGGGGAATGAAATGATTGAAAGAGAGCAAATTTTGGAAGTTTTGAAGAATTACGATAAGGAAAACATAATTATTGGAGCAATAGGGAGCCACTCTGCTCTGGATATAGCAGATGGCGCTAAAGAAGTGGGGTTTAGGACGCTCATCGTGTCCCAGAAAGGCAGGCACAGAACTTATGCAGAATACTACAAGCTTAAGAAGACGAAGGACAGCCTAACAAAAGGCTTCATCGATGAGGTAATAATTTTGGAGAAGTTCGGCAAAATCATCGATATTCAAGAAGAGCTGAGGAAGAAGAACGTTATCTTCATTCCCAACCGCTCCTTTGTGGTTTATACTGGCATTGATAAAGTTGAAAACGACTTTTTGGTGCCGCTCTTTGGGAGCAGAAATCTATTGAGGAGCGAGGAAAGGAGTGAGGAAAAGAGCTATTACTGGCTTTTGGAGAAAGCCGGCTTACCTTATCCAGAGCCTGTTAAGCCAGAGGACATAAACGAGCTTGTAATTGTTAAGCTCCCTCACGCAAAGAAAAGGCTTGAGCGCGGGTTCTTCACCGCTGCGAGCTACAAAGAGTTTCGGGAAAAGGCGGAGAAGCTAATAAAGCATGGAGTAATCACGGAAGAAGATTTAGCTAAAGCGAGGATTGAAAAGTACATCATCGGACCAGTCTTCAACTTTGACTTCTTCTACTCACCCATTGATGAAGAGATTGAGCTTTTGGGGATTGACTGGCGCTTTGAGACGAGCTTGGATGGACATGTTAGATTGCCCGCCTCTCAGCAATTAACTCTACAAGAGCACCAGTTTGAGCCTGAATACACCGTTTGCGGCCACGCAAGCTCCACTTTGAGAGAGTCCCTCCTTGAGAAGGTCTTCGACATGGCCGAGCGCTATGTGGAGGCTGCAAAGAAGTACTACTCGCCCGGTGTTATTGGACCATTCACACTCCAAACGGCTGTTGACAAAGATCTCAACTTCTACATCTACGACGTCGCTCCAAGGACGGGAGGAGGAACGAACATTCACATGGCGATGGGACACCCATATGGCAACGCCCTCTGGAGAAAGCCAATGAGCACCGGAAGGAGGATCGCTCTTGAAATTAAGAGGGCTATTGAGTTAGATGAGCTTGAGAAGGTTGTTACATGAGGTGATGCTCATGAAGTGGAAGGCTAGGATTATCGTTCGCTTAAAGGAAGGATTGAACGATCCTGAAGGGAGAGTTATTGGAAAGGCACTCAAAAATTTGGGCTATAAAATTGACGAGCTGAAA
>QMUB01000175.1 GCA_003663695.1 Thermococci archaeon
CATTATAATCGTAAGGAATGATAATCTGATTGATTATATAATAGCTCTCCCCTATGCGGCTAAGCTCGAAGTTCCAATTCTTCCCGTGAACCCCACCCAGCTCGATGAGCAAACGAAAGCACAGCTCTATTCCTACGTTCAAATAGGATGGAAAGAAGCCCTAATTGTAGGAAATGCTCAAGCCATAAGTCCTGAAGTTGAAAATGAGCTCATGATATTAGGGTTTAATCCAAAGAGAATTGGAGGAGACTATAGAACGGAAACCGCCGAAAAACTTGCCACACATTTTTATGATCACGCCGATACCGTCTTTTTGGCGAGCGCTTTGGACTATGGATCAGCCCTTGCGGCGGCCAAATTTGCGATGGAGTACAATTATCCCATACTCCTGACCCTTGAGAATGATCTATCCGAGCCCGCCGAGCTGGGTCTCAAAAAGCTTGGAGTCAAACAGGTCATAATGGTGGGTGCGGGATTATCCCCGACCATAAAGGAGAAACTTGAAAGCGAGGGATATACCGTTTACTGGTATGGAAAGAATGTCGAGCCCCTCCCCCTCCACAAAGAGGAGCCAAAATCCCCCTACACGTACACATTGATAGGTGCCCTGATAGCTCTGGCGGTTTCAATCCCGATAGTGGTTTACTATGGAAAGAAGAGATGGAGCGCCAATGTAGTCCCTGTGGAGGTTCTTACTGAGAAGGAGCGCATAGTTGTGGAAGCCATTCTAAAGGCGGGTGGTACCGTAAAGCAGGAAGATCTGCCGGAGGCAACGGGATATTCAAGACCCACAATAAGCCGCATTATCCAGGAACTCGAGAAAAAGCAGCTCATCACAAGGGAAAAGATTGGAAAAACCTTCGTCGTCAAAATGATAAAAGAGATACGGCTTTGAGGGCCATTATGGGTGCCCTCTCCAACCCCCAAAAACCTTAAGTTATGAAAACATCAATTTTATCCGGTGGTTGTGTGAACCTTGAGGAACTTGCATCCAGGCTCGGTGGAGAAATTTTAAATATCGGAAAACCTGTAAAAACTGTGAAACAGGCAGTTAGGGAAACGAAATCCGCCCCAAAGCAGATAATCAAGTCCCTGATTTTTATAAGCGAAAAAGAGCCTCTCCTTGTTATAGTTGACGGGGATTCCAAGGTGAGTCTTGAAAAACTCAAGAATATCTTTGGAGATGTTAGGCTGGCAAAGCCCAAGGAAGTTAAGGAGCTCACAGGATACGAAGTCGGAGGTATCCCTCCTGTTGGAATAGCGCTTAGAACCATAGTCGATCCAAAGGTTCTCGAGAATGATTATGTAATCGGAGGGGGAGGCAGCATAGACAAACTTATGAAGATAAGCCCGAAAAAGATAGTGGAGCACCAGAGAGCGGAAATTATAGATGTCAGCCTTTAATCTCCCTCTCATAAATTCTCAGAGTGTCCTCCTTTATTTCCCGGGCTACATCCTCACCCACGCTGGCTATGGAGAGCTGATACCCATGGTATTTGAGCACTATTTCGTAAATATTGGGATATCTTACCCGCATCATTCCCAATGCTCCCTCGGGAGGATAGAGAAGGCCCAGATCCCTGTAGATCAAATAGGAGCCTATGCTCAGGAGGGCATTTAAATAGTTTAAAAATGCCATCTGGTAGTTTTTCTCTTCAAAATTTCTGGCACCAGCAGAAAGCATCTCATTGATCTTTGCCAGCATCTCCTCTTCCATTTCTATCCCCAACATAGGTTTCCGCGATAAGTTTTAATTCTTTGCCCGACATATTAAAGAGCATGAGAAGGAGCAACATAATCCTATGGGTGGCACTGGCTTCGATAATAATCTATCTGGGGTGGAAGATGCTCCAGCCCATGTTCTCCGCAGTTTTCTTTGGTGCCATAGCAGCCTATGCATTTTTACCGCTTCACCGAAGATTTTCAGAGAGGATGGGAGAATTCTGGTCTTCCATGGTACTCACAATAATTCTCCTCCTCATAGCTCTCGGGACAGCGGTTCTTCTCGTCCTCACATTGAGCAGCGTGCTGAGCTCCGCATACTCCTACACCATGCTTACCTTCGATTGGGTGTACACCCTTCCCCTCCCGCCGGGTGTTGAGGAGACCATTAGGGATATCCAAAACCAGCTCCTTCCTTATCTAAGGGAATACATCCTCAATTATACCCTTTCCCTTCCGAAATACCTCCTGCAAACCCTGATATTTCTTATAGTTTTCCAGTACCTCCTCGCCAATTCAAGTGAGGTCTCAAAGGCAATACCGACATTCTTTCCACGGGAGAACGAGGAGCTCGTCCAAAGCCTCATAGAAGGCACGGATAAAACACTTCAAGCATTAATCAGATCCTGGCTTCTATTGAATATCGCAAAGGGAATATTCATGGCTCTGGGATTCCTAATATTTGGGATAGCTGAACTGGGAGAAGCTATAACCGCGGGAATATTTACCATACTCTTCAGCTTCGTCCCGCTCTTCGAAGGGTGGATGATATGGCTGATAGGTTCAATATATCTAATAAAACAGGGGTTCGTTTTCAGGGGTCTGTTGCTGGCAATCTATGGATTTTCGCTCGTTTCTCCTCTTCCGGATTATACTATAAGACCAAGAATCGTCGCAAAGGATGCCAGGCTTGATTCGACAATGGTTCTCCTCGGCATGATTGGAGGAGCGATGGCCTTTGGGGTAAAAGGTCTGATAGCCGGTCCGATAGTCTTTAACCTAGTTGCAACACTGATTAGGGAATGGAAGAAAATGAATACTAAGGAATTATAATTTCAGCCCCTTCCTCTTCGAGTTCCTTCAAGGCGTCCTCCTCATCTTCCTTTTTTATGCCTTTGATGGCATCTTTCAGGAGGTAGACCTCAAAGCCTTCCCTCAGCGCATCTAGAGCCGTGGCTTTTACGCAGTACTCCGTTGCAACACCGCATATGTAAACCTTTTTAATGCCTCTCTCCCTCAAGAGCTCCGCCAAATTTGTATCCTGAAACCCGGAATATGCCTCTTTATCCGGTTTATCCGCTTTTGATATTATTATGGCGTCTTCGGGTAGTTTCACCACGAATTCGGCGCCCTCTGTGTTCTGAATGCAGTGGGGAGGCCAAATCCCCCCGTATTCCTTAAAGCTCATATGATTTGGTGGATGCCAGTCGCGTGTTGCGATAATCAAAGCCCCCTTCTCCTTGAAGGTTTTTATGTATTCATTCACCTTTGGGATTATTCTGTCTCCTTCGGGCACCGGGAGTGCTCCTCCGGGCATAAAATCCCTCTGCATGTCAATAACTATAAGTGCCTCCATGCTCCCACCAATTAAGTCTATGCCTCATTCTATTTTTAGGTTATGCTCCAGGCGTCTTCAAAAGATTTTTAAATCCAGTGGCTTATTATATATGGTGGTGCCATGGAGAAACTTCCGATAGTTATATTCCTCGTAATTCTTATGGTCATCGGAAGCGGCTGCACATCGACCCAGAAAACCCCAACACCCTCCGGTATTCCCCATCAAA
>QMUB01000176.1 GCA_003663695.1 Thermococci archaeon
AAAGCTCCTTCTGGTCAAGACCTCTTCTAATTCCTCTCCATCCAAGCATTGGGTTGGCTTCCTCTGGCTCCTCTTCTCCACCGGGCAGGTTCCTGAACTCATCTGTTGGAGCATCCAATGTCCTATACCATACCCTCCTTGGGTAGAATGCCTCTGCAACTGTTCTAATACCTTCCATGAGCTTCTCAATGAGTTCCTCCTCCTTGCCATCCCTTATGTACTTGATTGGGTGCTGCCCGATTCCAAGGATCATGTGCTCTGCCCTGAGGAGACCAACGCCATCCGCACCCGTAGCTGCAGCTCTCTCCGCAATCTCGGGCATTGAAACGTTTACCTTAATTTCCGTAGCCGTAAGGAGTGGGGCACCTCCTCCAATTACCTTAGCCTTTGCTTCCTCTTCCTTCTCCTTCTCGACGAGCTTCTTGACTATTCCCTCAAAGACGACACCCTTCGTACCATCAACTGTTACAAGCATTCCATCCTTGAGGACTTTTGTGGCTTCCTTTGTACCGACAACTGCTGGGATTCCAAGCTCTCTTGAGACAATGGCGGCGTGGCAGGTCCTTCCACCTTCGTCCGTAACGATAGCACTTGCCCTCTTCATTGCCGGAACCATGTCCGGATTTGTCATTGTCGTAACGAGGATATCTCCCTCTTTGACCTTATCAATCTCATCCGCCTCAAATATGATGACAACTTTACCTGCACCGATACCTGGTGAAGCTCCAAGACCCTTGAGGAGAACCTTCATCTCCTCCGTCATTTCAGCCTCCTCCGTCTTAACCTCTTCCTTAAGGGTTGTAATCGGTCTTGACTGAACTATGTAGAGTTTACCATCATCTTTATCATATGCCCATTCAATGTCCTGCGGCCAGCCATAGTGCTCCTCGATCTTGGCACCTACCCGGGCGACCTCGACGATCTGCTCCTCCGTGAGAGCCTGCTTCTCAACCCACTCCGGACCAAGGAAGTCGGCAACCTTAACGTAAACGGTGCCCTTTCCGGTCTCTGGGTTCCTAACAACCATAACCTCCTTCTTGGCAATGTACTTCTCCTTTATCTTCCAGGTGCCTTTCTCGACGATGTACTCATCGGGGGAAACGCTTCCGCTGACGACTGCCTCACCGAGTCCCCATGCGGCATTTATCATGATCTCATTTCTATCGTTTGTAACGGGGTTGGCAGTGAACATGACACCGCTGGTCTCGCTGTTGACCATCTTCTGGACAACGGCGCTCAAATAGACCTTTGAGTGATCAAATCCTTGCTTGGCTCTATAGAATGTGGCCCTTGCAGTCCAGAGTGAGGCCCAGCACTTCTTAACCTTCTCAATAACATCATCAACACCGTAAACATCCAGATAAGTTTCCTGCTGACCTGCAAATGAAGCCTCGGGAAGATCCTCGGCTGTGGCTGAGCTCCTAACGGCAACAAAAACGGCATCTTTGTTGAATCTTTCGCTTAATGTTTTATAAGCTTCCTCAATCTCCTTACCAATTTCCCCAGGCATTTCCATTGAGATTATCTTCTCCCTTATCTTAGCCGTGTTCTCCTGGAGCTGTTTTGAGTCATCAACATTGGTGCCAGCGATGACCTCCATAATCCACTCCTGGAGGCTCCTTCCATCCTCAACCTTGACGTTTTCAACGAAGTATTTATACGCCTCCGCAGTAACACAGAACCCCGGTGGAACGGGGATGCCTGCGCTTGTCATTTCCCCAAGGTTTGCTCCTTTTCCACCCACAAGAGGCACATCCGTCTTTCTCAGGTCTTCAAACCATTTTATAAACTTGTACTCAGCCATCTCAATCCCTCCAAATTTTAAAGAGTAACCGTGAGTGATATCCAAAGGAGGCTATTTAAAATTAACTGTCCAAGTATGGTTTTTATGAGTATAAAACCTTCTAAATGTCAAGATATGTCCAAAAATGCTTCAAAAAAAGATGTTTTGAGTGAAGATACTAGGATTTTCTAATGAAAACTTTGAATTTTCCCCCATAAAACTCCTTTGTGAGAATGTACTTATCTGATGACTCAATTTCCTCCCAGAGAAGATCCCCTTCCTTGTAAACGATAATATCATAGTAACCGTTTACTATCCCCCTTTTCATCTTGGGATAGGTTATTATCTGATCAACCTCTGCCTCGGGGAAGAAAAACCCTGCCAGAGTGTACATTCTCGGAGAAACCATTATCCTCGTGACGTTATAGTGGGCTCTGATATAAGTTAAAACCCCCGTCTCCTGATAGTTTACGCTATCCCACTCCTCAGTTTTATACTCCAACGCATTCGGTATCTTGGGGATCAGGAGAAGCAACAGGAGTATAAGCAGTATAATGGATTTTGTTCTTGCACTAATGGAGGGTTTAAATTTGATGGATAACTCGTAGAGGAAGTATATGCCCTCTTCAGCGTAAATCGCCATCACCGGGCTTAAAAATGTTAAAAAACGCACCTCCTTATGAACTACGGTCAGAATACCCATTAAACCAATGAATGCCCAGCTCAGTAAAAGCCATCCCCTCTCGTCTTTCCTCTGCTTCACGAAGCCCAAAATCATCAGCCCGATGAAGGTCATGCTCAAAGCCTTCGTCACAAGGGATAAATATTCAAAGGCAGAGCTCGGCTTATCAAGGGTTACAACCCTCGATGCAACTGTGAAAGGTCTAAAAACACCTCCATAGTAGGTGTGTCCCATGTAAAGCCAGGGTAAAAGGGTTAGAGCCAATACTGCAATGCCAATGTAGTATTCCCTCCTTTTCATCCACTCCCAGTGCTCCACCAGATAGAGATAGGCAAATATAACACCCACTATGGAAAGCCCAGTGTAACGCGTTAAAATTGCAAGTCCCGCCGATAGGAAGGAAAGATAAATGTATGGCTTCTCTCCATTCTTTCTTCCTTTGTAGAGGAAGAAAAGAGATAGAGTATAAAAAAATGTGAATTCACTATGAACCAGTGCTCTGCTCGACATTGCAAATGCCAGAGGATTGAAGATGTAGAACAGACTCGCTAAAAGGGCTCTTTTTTTATCCCCAAAAAGCTCAATCACAAAGGAGTACACCAGAATAGACGTGAGAGCATAAAATAGCGAGGAAATCAGGCGGGCTATTGTTAGGTGAGCACCGTATTCGAAGATGCGGTAGAAAATGGAAAGGGTATAAGGATAGAGGGGCGGGCGATACATCATGTAAACTCCCTGATACGTGAAGTTGGATAATCCGCTGGCCAAGTTCCTGGCTATGTCAATGTATAGGGCTTCGTCATAGGTTATGCTCGTCTTGGGTGGAGTTGTGAGTATGCTGATGGAAAGCGCAAGGATAAACAGCATGATGGAGATTACCTTATTTCTTTCCACAGAACCCCCTCCCTACTTCCTAGTGAAAAGAAAGCCGAACCCATTATAATTCCAAAATTTAGGGCATCGAATCCATTTTCTATTGCAAGCACGAGGAAGACTAGAGCCA
>QMUB01000177.1 GCA_003663695.1 Thermococci archaeon
GCATCCATATCCGCCCTTAGGGCTATGGTCTTCTCTCCTCCACCAATATCCGCTATTATACCCGTCCCAACGCGCTTTATTTTGTAACCCCACTCCTTCAAATGCTCCTCAACAATTTTGGAAGTCCTTTCCTCCTCATAGCCAAGCTCTGGGTGCATGTGAAAGTCCCTACGCCATGCTACAATCTGGTCTTTAATTTTCAAAGCTTCCTCAACTGGGTTCATAGAACCACCAAAGAAAAGTGGTAAAAGGGGGATATTAACTTTTCGATGAAAATCTTAAAGGACTAAGCCCCGTACTTCTCGGCCCTTCCCATCAGATCCATCATTATGGGCACTATATATTTGCTCCTAATCCTTCCTAAGCCACCTTTGGCGCATTGCCTCTCCCCTATCGCCTCTACATCATCAGTCCTAACGCCCCCGCCGGCTATCACTAGAGGCACTGGGTCTCCGCTGTGGTTCTTAACCTCGCAGGGGGTGGAATGGTCGCCTGTTAGCGTTATTACCGTCTTTTCGAGATTGACGTTGTCTAAGATGTATCCTACGAGACGGTCGAGCTTTTCAATCATCTCAACTTTCTTCATTGCGTTTCCATCGTGGCCAGCCGCATCAGTTGGCTTGAAGTGGACGAACACGAAGTCATATTCTTCTAAAGCTTTAACCGCCGCTCTGGCCTTGGCAATTTCATTCGTATCGTACTCTCCGGTTATGCCGTTGACGGGAATTAGCTCAAAACCAACTGCTTTCAATACTCCTCCAACCAATGCAACCGCAACGATTGCACCGGCTTTTACTTTCCACTGCTCTGGGAACTTCTTTGGAATATCGGGAGCTGTGCCGGCACCCCTAATTAGGAGATAGTTTGCAACTGGCTTTCCTTCTTTTCTCCTCTTTTCATTTACTGGGTGCTTCTCAAGGACTTCATGTGCTTTTCTCACGAACTCTTCTAAGATTTCAGCGGTTCTCTTACTCTCTTCGTCCTCATAGGTGAACTCGTGCGGTGGCTTGCCCGCTTCATGGGGATCGTTCTCTCCAACGCGGTAGCCTTTTGCTAAACCTCTAAGGACTAAAACCGCTCTGTGTGATGTGGCCCCTTTGAATATGAACTCCACGGGGAGCTTGACTTGTTCTTGAATGGCTTTAGCCAATTCGTGTGCTTCCTCCGTTGCTATTCTTCCGGCTCTTCTATCAACAATTAGGCCGTTTTCATATGTGGCGAAGTTTACCCTAAAGGCTATGTCGTCTTCTCTAACATCTATGCCCGCTCCTAATGCCTCATAGTAGCCCCTTCCCCTGTATGTCTTGTAGGGGTCGTAGCCCAAAATGGAGAGGTGAGCGGTATCACTTCCGGCGGGCTGACCCGGGAAAATGGGGTCCTGCATCCCGCAAATTCCAATTTTTGCCAGCTTGTCCAAGTTGGGTGTATTAGCGTATTCCAGAGGTGTTTTTCCACCGAGCTCTTTTATCGGTCTGTCACCCAATCCATCGGCGAGTATAAAAATTCCCTTTCTCTTCATGGTATCACCTGTGGGAAGTGGGAGTTTGGATATTTAAGCATGTCTTTTATGACATTAAAACATCCGGCTTACTCCAACCCTATGACATCGAAACATTTATTACCCCAGAAGCCTAACGCTTAGCGGTGGTAAGCGTGGAGAGGCGTCTCTATGCCCTTATACTCATCATTGCAATTGTGGGTGTGGGAATCAATTACTACGTGCAGCACTATCAGGGTGGGGAGATATATGAGGCTGCCAACAGGGCGTTCAACCTTGTGAAGAATGGATTCAATGTTACCGTGACCATTGAGAGCGTGGATGGGAAAATCTTTGAGGGGGAACTCTTTTCGATATCTGGTTCTACGATTTACGTGGTTAAAAACGGGAAGCGCTTCACGGTTGGAGGGCCTTCGGCTCGCCTTGAGGACGTAAAAGCCAAAAAAATAGAGATTCATGTTAAAGGTAAGGTTTACGTTTATGAACTCCCTCCCATTGAAGGGAAATTCCACGAGGCAATAGCACCATACAAAGTTCCTGCGTATTCTGAGAGATTTTCGGGTTTGATCTACGTTAAGGGGGATTTTGATGCTCTGGAATTTGGAAAGCTTAAATACGATGTGGATTACCTCACCTATGGTTCTATAGATGTGAAGCAGCCTTTAGGGGAAGGTGTCATTATCTCGGCAAATTTTGTCCCGATATCCATGCTTGAGGAGCATCTGGGCGATAAGGAGATATACATGTACGGGACACTCTATGTGAACTCCGATGAGAGGAATCTTGGCTTAAGGCTTTTAGAGGTGAGAACTCAATGAGGCTCCCCCTTTTGATTCCGGTGACATTTTTGGTCTTTATCACATTCGGGCTGGCCTCTTACAAAACCTTTGCAGTTGGATCGCTCTTTGTTCTTGCAATGACCTACGGCATTTTAAAAGGGAACGAGGTTAGGTGGAAGGACAGACCTTTGAGGATCATAAACGAGAAACCCATGCTCTGGATATTTTCTCTATCCCTTATCCTCATAGCCCTCCAAATTCTCCTCATCAGACGGATTCCCCTAATAGACCCCTCGGCGAAGCATTTGTTAAACCCCCGTTTGACAGGTCTCACATATTTTTTGGGGGTGCCTTCGAGCATCTACCTCTTTTTGAGGGGGAAAAAATACTCTCTCTTCTATCCTGTTCTGGTCGCACTTTACGGTTATAGAACACCCGTTTTGGTGAGTTTTATAGCTTTTGGCGCCGCATATTTTGAAGAGAAACGCGTCAAACTGAAGCATCTAATCGTATTCTCAATCTTAATTTTGGCTGGTTTTTTGGGAATTGCACTTATCAGGGGCGAAGCCCTTGGAGCTCAGCTCATAAGGATTCAGGCGACAACATCCGTGCTGGACGTCATAATATCCCGTGCCCCTCTCCATGGCTTCTACCACGGTGCCCTCCAGTGGGCGGGAATCCGCTCCTACATCCTTGGGGGTTATTCTCCGAGATATCTCGTGGCACGCTTTTTGTACGTGAAAACAGGAGTTTCCATAACTCCAACCCTTCTCGGGGGAATGTATCTCGATTTCGGGGTTCTCTCAATATTGGAAGCATATCTCCTGGGACTTTACTATGGAGTGATAAGCAGGGCAAAGGATAGCTTCTCAAGGGTGATCTACTACACAACCCTTGCTTATGGTGTTGTCGGGGTCGAGACGGGAATTCTGGATCTGCCGGTGTACATATTCTTCTTCATAGGCTTTTATCTAGTCCTCAGAGGCAAGTATGGGATAAAGGTGGTGAAGATTGCGGAGTGACAGAATCTTTGCCCTATTTTTGGGAGTGTATCTCTTACTGGCACTACTGGGGAAGATCATGTTCCCTGGTTATCTGGGAACTTTAAACCCTGTGGCACTGTTCTATGCTTTACTCTTTTCCCTGCTGATCTTTTTGGGATACCTCTTTTCC
>QMUB01000178.1 GCA_003663695.1 Thermococci archaeon
ATCCATCACACTACCAAAGCCAATAGCCTGGAGTATTATTTTCCTCCTCCGGGGTCTAACATCGAGTTCAACGAAAAATATCTTCTGCCATATCCCCCTTATGAGCTTTCCATTTGCCACCGGGAGCGTCAGTGAAGGGCCCAAAAGTGTTGCTCTCAGGTGAGAGTGTGCGTTGTTGTCTATGATATCATGCCTGTAGCCACCGCCTTTTGGAATGAGTTCCTCAAGGAGATGCCTGAAGTCCTCCAAAAGCCCTTCCTCATCTTCAATAGCAACAACAGCTCCCGTAGCACCGGGAACGAATATCAAGACCTGACCGTTTCTTATATCCGCCCTTTCCACAAAGTTCTCAACTTCCCTGGTGATGTTCACAAGGTCAATTTCCCCGCTCGTGGAAAAATGAAACTCCTCGGTTACAACTTTCATTCCACACCCACCAAACCAAATATCCGAACCCGAACCCTATTAAGTTTGTGCTGTGTTAACTCATGCAACTCTCCAGGGTTTTGATTTTATCGAGAACTTCCAAGGGGTTTTTTCCAAATATGTATACGCATGGTTCTATGCCAAAAGCCCCCCTATCCACAACTGCATCCAATTCCCCGTGCTCTTCAAATATGTTTCCTATGAGTTTGACAGTTCTATCCTCATCTCTATTCTTCTCTTCTATAACCTCAAATCTAAGCTCTGCCCTTTTTAGAGCTCCTTCAATACTCTCATCGAACTTTATATTTATCACGCTCCTTATTTCAGAAGCTTTTTTGGATAGTTCTATGAGAATTTTTGCCATATGCTCACTAGCACCGAACTCGGGAGGGAGGGCAAAAGCCTTACCCTTAACCCGGGTTATCCTGCCAGGAATTGCCGCAACATCCTCAACACCCTTTGGATTTGGAAGCGCATAAGCAAAATTGCTCCTGATTTCAGGGATTAGATTTAAGAAACGCTCATCTTTCAAAAGTTCCCCAAGCGCCAAATTCAGTACATCCAAAATCTCAACCTTGGAAGCCATTCCTCTAAAAATCTCGGAACACAGTGAGGGGTCTTTCAAATTTGCATATTTTAGGTACTCTTCACACAATTCTCCTTGAATCATGTCAAAGAATCTTCTAGAAGTATACTTAACGACCTCCTCCTCAGGAGCACCGTAGGCGATCATGTTCGAAATTTCCCCCGCCAGCCCCTCGATTGCTGCCTCAACCTTCTCATTTAAGGGTTTATATTTACCGGCGAGATACTTGCTCACCATCGCTTGAGTTATGCCCAGCTTTTCCGCTATTTGAGATTGAGTAAAGCCTCGCTCATAAAGGTTCTTTGCTATCTTCGCCCTCAGACTTGGGCTAACAACCTCCGCCCAAAACAAACAGGGAGTCCTCATTCCTTCACCCCAAGATAATTTTTCAAAACTGGGTTATAAGCCTTGCTCTTTGACTGGATACGTTTAGTTTCACCTCCTGTTCCTTAATCCGGGGGAATTTTCAACGCATAACACATCACACCAATGAAAGATACTACAAACACGCTCCCCTTTGACATATTCCTGTTAAAAAAGCTTTAAATAGTGGTGAAAATTTACACGTGATGGGCTTTTAATGTGGAAAGGTAGAGATGTTATAAGCATAAGGGATTT
Organism: Thermococci archaeon; assembly: GCA_003663695.1. Classification (GTDB taxonomy): domain Archaea; phylum Methanobacteriota_B; class Thermococci; order Thermococcales; family Thermococcaceae; genus Palaeococcus. The sequence continues at coordinate 1,631 of QMUB01000178.1, forward strand.
TAAGAAAGAGGATATAGAGCACGTTTTAAAAACTGCAGAAAGACTCGAGAGGGAACTCAAGGATGAAGGTGCTCTCAAGTATGCTGGCGGGAAGATTCTGGCAACGCTCTTCTTTGAGCCATCAACAAGAACGAGATTGAGCTTCGAGAGTGCAATGCACCGCCTCGGGGGAAGTGTGATAGGCTTTTCAGAAGCATCGAGCACAAGCGTCAAGAAAGGAGAGAGCTTGAGGGACACGATAAAAACGGTCGAGCAGTACAGCGACGTTATAGTTATCAGGCACCCAGAGGAGGGAGCCGCAAGACTGGCAGCTGAAGTGGCGGATATTCCTGTTATAAATGCCGGCGACGGCAGCAATCAGCACCCCACGCAGACGCTGCTCGATTTGTACACCATAAAAAGGACCTTTGGAAGGATTGATGGGCTCAAAATAGGACTTCTCGGAGACTTAAAATATGGAAGAACCGTTCACAGCCTGAGTGAAGCTTTAACTCACTATGATGTGGAGCTTTACCTAATTTCGCCTGAGCTCTTAAGAATGCCCAAACACATTGTAGAGGAGCTCAGGGATAAAGGCGTTAAAATCTACGAGACGAGCGACCTTGAGAGCGTGATTCCAGAGCTTGATGTCTTATACGCCACGAGAATCCAAAAGGAGCGCTTCCCAGATGAGCAGGAGTATTTAAAGGTTAAGGGGAGCTATGTTATCACTCTAGATCTACTCAAAAATGCCAAGGAAAGCCTGAAGATAATGCACCCCCTACCGAGGGTGGATGAGATCCATCCAAGCGTAGATGCTTCAAAGCATGCGATTTACTTTAGGCAGGTGTTCTCGGGAGTTCCCGTTAGAATGGCTCTTCTTGGTCTCACATTGGGGGTGGTAGAATGAGCGAGCTCAAAGTGACGGCCATTAAGGAAGGAACCGTGATAGATCACATACCCGCAGGGAAGGGCCTCAAAGTAATCCAGATCCTCAAACTCGATAAGCTGAACGGTGGGGCACTCCTACTGGCAGCGAACGTCCATAGTAAAAAGCTTGGAAAGAAGGATATAGTAAAAATCGAAGGGAGGTTCCTGAGCGAAGAGGAAGTGAATAAAATCGCGCTAATAGCCCCGAGTGCCACTGTTAATATTGTTAGGGAGTACAAAGTCGCGGAGAAGTTTCAAGTGGAAATTCCCAGCGAAATAGTGGGAATTTTAAGGTGCGCAAATCCGAACTGTGTCAGCAACCATGAGTATACAACGCCAAAGTTCTACGTAATCTCAAAGGAGCCTCTAAAGGTTCGGTGCCACTACTGCGAGAGGACTATGGAAGAGAAGGAGATTTTGGCCAATTTGTGATTTTCTTTTTATTTCACTGCTTTTTTGAGTCCAGCGATTAACCATTGTCTAACCTCTGGCAGATATAACTATGCATATGCGTGTTAAAATTCCCCTATTATTTTTCACGTATGTTAGCAGCGATTCAGACACGAAAATTATTTAAATTCTAAGTTCATATCTAACCAACATGAATAGTATGAAAAAACATGCCTCAGCCCTTATAATTGTGATTTTTGTCATGTCCTCTGCATGCATTAACGTGTCCCCAAGGGATATCGTCGAGCATTTTGAACTCTATTTTAAAATAGAGAGCTCAGAAGAGGTTTTTAAATTACGCTCGCTTGAACTCTATATAGAGAACCTAACGCTTGGAAACTTTTCTTTCGGAAGTATTGTGGTTGATGATGTAGTATCGGCTGTCAAAGCCTTCAACATGAGTGAAATAGAGAAAGGGGAGTACACCTTAAGCTTTAGAGTTACCGGCCGTATCGTAGA
>QMUB01000179.1 GCA_003663695.1 Thermococci archaeon
ACGTTCTGGGGGCTGTCTTGGCAAGCGGGGATCTGTGGAGGATTATTGATCTGAGCGAGGAACCCCTCCCCCTGGCAACAGCAGTCTTGAAAGCTTTAAATGAACTTGGATATATTGAGTTCAATGAGGAGATCCTCCTCACAAAAAAGGGAAAGGAACTGGTGGAGAAGTACGGGATAGGCAAGAGGGAGGACTACACATGCCAGCACTGCAAAGGAAAAACGGTGGGGCTCGATGCCTTTAAGGAACTCCTCAAGGAATTTAAGGACATCGTGAAGAACAGACCCCAGCCGAAGCATGATTTTGACCAAGCCTACGTCACACCGGAGACCACCATAGCCAGAATAACCCTAATGCACACCCGGGGAGATCTCAAGAACAAGGAGGTTTTTGTTCTCGGAGATGATGATTTGACAAGTGTTGCTTTGATGCTCTCAGGTCTTCCAAAGAGAATAGCAGTTCTGGATATCGATGACCGGCTTATAGAGTTTATCAAGAGGGTTGCGGATGAAATTGGGTACTCTAATGTAGAGATATTCACATTTGATTTGAGGAAGCCCCTTCCAGAATATGCCCTTAAGAAGTTTGATACATTCATAACAGACCCTCCTGAGACTGTGGATGCAGTTAGAGCATTCGTCGGGCGTGGAATTGCTACTTTAAGGGGACCTGGATGTGCTGGATATTTTGGAATAACGAGGCGCGAAAGTTCGCTCGACAAGTGGCGCGAGATTCAAAGGATTCTTCTAAACGAATTCAATGTTGTCATAACTGACATTATAAGGAATTTTAATGAATACGTAAACTGGGGTTACGAGGAAGAGACAAGAGCCTGGGAGCTTATTCCGGTCAAAATAAAACCAAAACACAATTGGTACAAGAGCTACATGTTTAGGATACAGACTTTACGTGGTTCAAAAGGTTTTGAAGGAGAAATAACCGCGGGAAAAGAGCTTTATGATGATGAGGAGAGCTCAACAACTTAATATCTCTTATTTTTTAGAAACGAAGAACGGATATCAGGCAGCCTTTTTTGCTCAGAATTGTTATAATTAAACCTTTTAGCCAATTCTCGGAAACTTTCTGGCTATTTTGACTTTGGGCTGAAAACGAAAGATTTATAAGCAAATTCCCAAGCCATAAATTGTAGAAGTTAAAACAAATGAAGCATTGGTATTCAAATTACTAAAAGGAGTATTTCACTGGAAAAAATGGATGGTGGAGAGATATGAGCTGGACAACACCAAAAAAAGCTATTATGGTTGCTGCGAGCGCTGAAGGTGGAACTAAGCTAAACGCCTTCGATAACGCCCTCCTAAAAATGGGGATTGGTAACGTTAATCTGGTCAAGCTGAGCAGCGTAATCCCCTCTCACATTGAATGGATAGATAAAATGCCCGAAATTCCCATAGGAATGCTTCTCCCAACAGTTTATGCACATATAGAAAGCGATGAACCAGGAATAACCATAAGCGCAGCCCTCGGCGTAGGATTGAGCGAGGGTAATGAGGGAGGATTGATCTATGAATACAGCGGACAGTGCACAAAAGAGGAGGCTATAGCTATGGTGAAGAAAATGGTGGAAGAAGGATTCAGAGTCAGGGGATGGAAATTGAAGGAGTTTAAAGTTGCTGTTTCGGAGATTACTGTTAAAGATAAGCCTGCCGCGGCTTTAGCTGCGGTTGTTATGCTTCCTTACTAGGAGGTGTTGGGTGTGGAAGGAGGTGACGAGGATGGGTGTCGAAAATCCATTAGGAATGCATGTCATATTGGACCTCTACGAATGCGACCCGAATATATTGGACGATATGGAAAAAATAGAAGAGATCCTCACTAAGGCGGCAGAAGTTGCTAACGCGACGGTTATAGATAAGAGGTTTCATAAATTTTCTCCTCAGGGCGTTTCTGGTGCCGTCATCGTTTCTGAAAGTCACATAACAATTCACACCTGGCCCGAGCATGGATATGCGAGTGTTGATGTCTATACCTGTGGGGATCACACCATGCCCATAAAGGCGGGCGAATATATTATAAGGGAGCTTAAGTGCAAAAACCCCACAGTGGTTAAAGTTGATAGGGGTCTCCTTTTCAGGAGGGCTTAAACCCTCCCCTTCATTTTAAGGGGTGAGATTCAATGCATTTTATAGAGTGGTATCCACGAGGATATGGAGTAGGGTTTAAGATCAAGAAAAAGATACTTGAAACCAAAAGTGAATTTCAAAAGCTTGAACTCTATGAAACGGAGGGATTTGGGAAGCTCCTCGTCCTAGATGGCACCGTGCAGCTTGTGGAGATAGGAGAGGAGAGCTATCACGAGCCCCTTGTCCATCCGGTTATGCTTGCCCATCCAGAGCCGAAGAAGGTTCTGGTAATTGGAGGAGGAGATGGGGGGACAATCAGAGAAGTTCTCAAGCACAAGAGCGTGGAAAAGGCGGTTATGGTGGAAATAGATGGGGTTGTCGTTGATATCTCAATGAATCATCTTGGAATTGATGGAGGACTTTTAAAGCGCCTGCTGGAGGGAAAAGAGCCCAGGGGAGAGCTCATAATAGGAGATGGCGTTGCATATATGAAGAACTCCAAAGAAAAGTTTGATGTAATAATAGTGGATTCCACAGACCCTGTGGGAGCCGCAAAGCTACTCTTCAGCGAAGAATTTTACAGAAACGCCTATAATGCCCTAGGCGAGAGAGGAATCTACATAACACAGGCTGGAAGTGTCTATCTCTTTACAGATGAACTCCTAGATGCTTATAAAAACATGAGAAAGGTTTTTGATAAAGTTTACTACTTTAGCTTCCCCGTAATTGGATATGCATCTCCCTGGAGCTTCCTCGTTGGAATAAAAGGAGACATGGACTTTAAGAAAGTTGATTTAGAAAGAGCAAAGGAGCTCGACTTAAAGTACTATGATCCCGAGAGGCATGAGACACTGTTTCAGATGCCCAAGTATGTCAGAGAGCTTCTTGAAGGATCATGCTGTTAGGCTCGTAAGGTAATCCCAAACTATTTTAACTTTCCTTTCCTATTCCTTATGGTGAAAGCATGGAAGTAAAGTGTCCTCGGTGCGGTAGAACTTACTCAAAGGTAATACCTCCAAAATGTGTCTGCGGGGAAGAGCTTGAGATTACCTATGATTATTCAATAGTGGACGTGAAAAGGTGGAGCGGAAGAAACAGGGGAGTATGGCGGTATAGAGAGCTTCTTCCGGACGTTAGAAAAGTGATAAGCATGCGGGAAGGAGGCACCCCTCTTTTTAAAGCCAAACTCGGTGAGGAGCTTAATTTAAATATATTCATCAAGGATGAGACCCGAAACCCGACGGGCTCTTTTAAGGATAGGTTCGTGACGGTTGCCGTCTCATACGGCCTTCCATATGCAGAGAATGGGTTTATAGTTGCGAGCGATGGAAATAGTGCCGCTTCTTTGGCAGCATATGCCGCAAG
>QMUB01000180.1 GCA_003663695.1 Thermococci archaeon
AGAAAGGGTATTTATCCACCAATTGACGTTCTTCCATCCCTCTCAAGACTGATGAAGGACGGTATTGGTAAGGGAATGACGAGGGATGAGCACCCACAGCTCAGCCAGCAGCTCTATGCTGCTTACGCTGAAGGGCGCTCCCTCAGGGATCTTGTAGCAGTTGTCGGTGAGGAAGCATTATCAGAGACGGATAAACTTTACCTCAAGTTTGCCGATAGGTTCGAGAAGGAGTTTGTGGCACAGAGCTATGATGAGGACAGAAGTATATTCGAAACCCTCGATCTTGGATGGGAACTTTTGGCGATGCTCCCCGAAAGCGAGCTCAAACGTGTCAAGAAGGAGCAGATAATGAAGTACCACCCCAAGTACAGGAAGAAGGGCGCCTAGCCCTTCTCCTTGAGGTGATATGAATGGCAGAGATACTCAACGTAAAACCAACGAGAATGGAACTGCTGAAGCTCAAGAAGAGGATCAAACTGGCTTCAAAAGGGCACAAGCTCCTCAAGGAGAAGCAGGATGCACTGATAATGGAGTTCTTTACAATCTATGATGAAGCCCTCAGCCTCAGGAGAGAGCTAAATCAGAAGATGGTTGAAGCCTTTGATACCCTCAGAATGGCTGAGATAGATGTGGGCGTTTCGAGAATTAAAGAGATTGCGCTCGGCGTTTCACCCAACAAGGAAGTTGAAATAAGAAGGAGAAACATCATGGGAGTTCCCGTTCCCCTCATAGAAGCGGAATCCTTCAAGAGGAGCATAGAGGACAGAGGGTACTCCTTTGTTTCAACCTCACCGAGTGTTGACACTGCAGCCCAGAAGTTTGAAGAGGTTCTTGAGCTTGCAATACGCCTGGCGGAGGTGGAGGAGACTCTAAAGAGGCTCGCAAGAGAGATAGAGAAGACCAAACGCAGGGTGAACGCCCTGGAGTACATCATAATCCCCAGGATGGAAGCGACGGTTAAATTCATAGAGCAGCGCCTCGATGAGATGGAGAGGGAGAACTTCTTCAGGCTCAAGAGGATTAAGGCGATCCTCGAAGCCAAGAGCGCCTGATTTTGATTTTCATTATTTTTGATACGGGCAAAACTTTATGAAAGCTCCCACCTAATATCACTCATGCCAAGAGAACCCGATGAAGTTATAAACAAGGAACTTTCGAGAATAAACCTCCACCTTCCGCGTCAGAAGAAGAGCTTAGCTAGGCTTCTTGAGGAAGAAAATCCGAGCATAAAGCTCAGGGACGGAAGTGAGCACCACTTCAAGAAGAGCGAGCTTGAATTTCTGGCATCCCTTCTGGAAGAGGAAGAGAAGGAAAGGCTCTACATCCCCATAATACTTGAGATAACGACAACATGGCACGGCTACTTTAAGGTCCGGGGCACTCTAGCCGTTAAGGTCGTGGAGAAGATACTCGGAACATACGATATCCTCGAGGAAAAGAAGGAACTTACCCTCCCGAGATACCTGCTCCCGAAGATCAGACGCATGCTTCCAACCACGACCACGTATGCATTCATAATGGGGTGATATGGATGGAGGACGAGAAGATACTTCTCAACTATTACATGATGACGGTTCCCCACGTTACGGTACTCAGCGGTGCAATACTTGGGCTCCTGCTCCTTCTGAGGCTCGACGTTAAACTCGCTCTAGGCTTATTCTCCATCTTCTATGGTACCTCCCTCACAATAATCGCCATGATAGTGAGACCGCAGTTTGGAAAGCTCGGACTTTACAGGATAAGCCTCTTAGGGTTCATATCCTTAATCCTGATGGGACTCTTCTTAATCCTCCCCCACCTCTGAGTTTGCCTTTAGCAAACGATTTATAGGAGATCGGAGGAATAATTAACGGTGGGGTGAATTGAAGAAGGTAATAATGTTATTGATGCTGATGATAATGATGCCCCTCGCATCCGCACAGTTCGGAAGCTTTACCACGGAGGACAAGATTACCGTCGTCTCCGGGGGTTCAAGCGATGGCTACATCACGCTAACAAATGCACTGAACATAGATTTCAACGTCGTTTCCTTCGTTAAATACCACGTCTATGATCAGAACTCCAATGAAGTTCAGGGGGTCTCATTTGAGCTCATCCCGGATAAAAGCGGAGAATGGAAGAAAAGGACGAGCAAACGCTTCTATTACAGATTGAACGTGAGTGAGGGGCTAAAAGGCGGTAGTTATGTGATAGAGCTGAATCTATGGGGCTTCACCGAAACGGGAAAGATGTATATAATAACTGCAAGACTTCCCCTCGAAGTCAGAGAAAAACCCCTTGAACTCCTCGATATGGGCGCCTACATTGAAGGAAAGCCTCATGAGATGACCTATGCTCTGAACGGGGAGAATCTAATTGCCTATGCCCACATTAAAAATTTTAAGGGTTCTCCCGTTGAGGTCAACGCCACGCTGCAGCTCCTCAGGGGGAACAAAGCCATTCTGGAAAGCAGAAACAGCTTCAATGTAAGCGGGGATAACTATCTCCTGCAGGATAAATTGAAAATTCCCTACAACCTGCCCGAAGGGAAATACACCCTGAAATATGTGATATCATACCCCAAAGACACGTTCACTCTCTCCAAAGAGTATTTTATAACATTCGGGGTCAGGCTTGCCTCAATGTCCCTGAAAACCCAGAATCTTTTAGAGGGAGAAGAGAACGAAGTTTATATGGATGTAAACTCGGACAGGAATATCAACGCCACGGTAATCCTGAATATCCAAGACGAGAAAGGCAATATCCTAAAGAAAATTAAGGAAGACGTTAGCATATCCGCTGGAAGCAACTACTTCAAATTTAAAGTCCCCGCCTCAAGAACCGGAAAAATCCACGTAAAAGCGGAACTTAAATACAAAGAGGTGCTTCTGGGCGAGGCTGAGGATGAATTCCTGGTAACAGCATTTCCGAGGATAGGAAATACAAGCGTGCTCCTCCAGAATGAGCATGCGATCCTCAGGGTTGAAATTGAGAACCCAAACGAATTCGAGATATCCTCAAAATTAACATACATCCTGTACGTCAAAGATAAACCCTTTAAGTGGGAGGAAAAAGATTTAATGCTCCAAAAAGGCACCAACGAAGTTGAAATAAGTGTGGAGATTCCAAAGGGAGAGGAAGTAAGGTACGAGCTGTATCTCAGGGAACTTGGAAAAAGCGTGAAAAAAGAGGGAAGCTTTAAAATAGAGGTACCGCCGAGCACCACAACGAGCACCACAACAACGAGCTCGACCTCAACCATCTCAAACACAAACACGACCACAACAACACCGGAAGGAGGGGGAAGTAATTTGGGAATTGGGATAGCCATAGCCGCAGTGATAATTCTGCTGGCAATACTCACATACATTGCCCTCACTCCAAGGGGACAGAAAAAAAGGGAGAGACCGAAGCCCAAGAAAAAATC
>QMUB01000181.1 GCA_003663695.1 Thermococci archaeon
CCCTTTTTCACTTCGCCGAGCATATCTTCGAAGCTCCATTCTCCGGGCTCTATGTATGTGTTGCTCATCCTCACGATGGGCTGGTAGTTGTAATTTTGTGCCCTCCCATGTCCATTGGGCTCAAATCCCAAAACTGCAGCGGTTTCTCTATCGAGGAGGTACTCGTTTAAAACTCCGTTTTTTATTATCTCCACACGTTTTGCCCTTATCCCTTCATCATCGTATATATAACTCCCGAACTTCCCCTCCAAAGTGGGGTTATCCACAACGGTCAGTCCCTCTACCCCGATCCTCTCTCCAAGCTTCCCCTCCAGAATGCTCTCCCTATTTTTTACGGCATCTCCCTCACTAGCATGACCGAGGGCTTCGTGTATGAAAACTCCTGTGAGCTCCGGATCCATTATAACATCGAATTCTCCCGATGGTGGCAGTTTAGCCTTTAGGAGACTCTCAGCTTTCTTCCTAACGAAGGATGTCCAGTGCTCAAGATCAATGTCTTCTATGACCTCCCATCCTCTGGAACCTCCAAAAATTTTCCAATACGTCTGCATATTGCCACCCTCTTTTGCAGCTGCAGAGAAGCTCAATCTTATCCTCGGTACTACCGTTTCAATCTCACTTCCAACCGAGTTAAAGTAGAACTGCCACTTCTTTCCCTCTCCATATCCGACCCTTCTATTTACCACCTTTTCTCCCATTAGAAGTCTGTCAATTTCCTTGACGAGCTCCACCTTTTCCTCCAGGCTGATATCCTCAAACTCCCTTCTCTCCTTCAGGTATGCCCTATCCTTTATGGGGTCTCCTTCATAAACTCTGGAGCTTCCCTTATTGTTCTTTGCTATTTTCATTGCTGTTTCTATGGCTTTTTCGGCTCTTCTAATATCATTTGCCGATGAAAAGCTCCATGAGCCGTTGAAAGCCCGAACGCCTATTCCAATCTCGATGTTGGAGGATAGCTCTTCAAGCTGTGAGTTTTGCATTGATAATGATGTTGCATTTATCTTAACGATTCTAACTTCGTAATAGTCAATCCTATGCTTCTTTGCAAGCTCTTCGGCTCTTTTCATAAGTCTCTCCAGATCCATACTCTCACCACCATAGGTGTGCAGAGGAGTTAGTTTTAAAACTTTTTTACATAGTGCTGACCTTTCGTTATTAACCTTTGGTTAGGAAGGAAAGGTTATATACCTTTACTTTTGTAATGATGTTTGTAAAAAGGTTTTAAAAGGTCTTAATCCCAATCTAAAGCGAGATTAAATTGAAAGAAACCCGGATAGGTTTATAACCAAAGGTTGGAGGGAGGAACAATGAGTTTCATCATTGTATTCATGTGGTCATTTGTGCTCTGGTTGGTGCTCACGGCAGGCACGAAAGGCATGTTGTGGAGCCCTGAGGAGCTTGCAGCGGGGGTTATATTCTCTTCAATTGTGGCTTATTCCACGAAGAACATCGTGGGTGAAAAAGCGAGCAGGTTTTTAAATCCCTCAAAGTGGCTTGGATTTGTAGTTTATTCAGTAGGTCCCCTCTTCTGGGGTATGGTGAAAGCTAACCTTGATGTTGCCTATAGAGTAATAACCGGCAAGATAAAGCCGGGAATTGTAAGGGTTCCAGTGGATTTGGAGAATGAAGCCCAATATACAATTTTGAGCAACTCAATAACCCTGACACCCGGCACACTCACCATCGAGGCATGCCCCGATGAGAAGGCCCTCTATGTTCACTGGATAAACGTAACGGAACCAGAGCCCCAGAGCTCCGAGGTTATAGCGGGTTCATTTGAAAAGTGGGCGAGGAGGTTGGGCAAATGATTGTGGAAATTTTCTTCTACTCGGCGCTTGTGGTCATGATCGGAGCATTTTTTGCTCTGCTTAGGGTTTTCTTTGGTCCATCCGTTCCGGATAGGGTTGTAGGCGTTGATACTCTAAACACCCTCATAGTTGCGGGAATGATACTCCTTGGAGCGGCCTATGACAGGACGATTTACATTGACATCGCCATAGTCTATGCTCTGCTCAGCTACATAGGCACCCTTGCAATAGCGAGATACCTTCAGGGGGGATTGGAGTGATTGAATACATGATTTACACCTTCCTCGCGATTAATATGATCTTCAATCTCTTGGGAAGCATTTCACTCCACAGGTTTCCAGATGTTTATACGAGGCTCCATGGAGCAACCAAATGCACGACATTTGGTACAATATTTGCAGTTCTGGCTGTGGTGGTTCATGCCCTCTATCAACTGAGGATTACAAATGATCCAAAATACCTCCAGATGGCACTTCACAGCGTGGTGGCACTAATTGCACTCCTTCTTACGAATCCAACGGGAGCCCACGCCATAGCAAAAGCGGCTCATCTGAGTGGTGTGAAGCCGGTGAAGGCTGTCATAGATGCTTATGAGAGAAAACTTGAGGAGGGAGCTCAATGAACGTCCTGAGTGTTGATGTGATCCTTCAATTTGGACTTTTAATTGGCATATTAATTTCGGCTTACTTAACGATTTCATTCAGGGATCTGCTCAGTGCCGCTTTAGCTTCAGCTTCGATGAGCCTTCTTTTGAGCCTTGAGTTCTATTTGCTCCATGCCCCTGATGTTGCCATAGCCGAAGCGGCAGTCGGTGCAGGGGTTGTCACGGCTATAGTTGTTTATGGTATTGCTAAAACGGAGAGATGGGAGCGTGAGGCACCATGAAGAGAACCTTTGGAGCTCTGGCGTTGCTCTTCATACTGGGCGTCCTTCTCATAGTTGCTCATCCAAATTATGGTTTAAAATTTGGCCTGGGCGGTAAAGAGTGGCAGGGATACCGCTACACCGACCAGTACTATATAGAGCATGGAATTGAAGAGGTTGGAGGAACGAACATAGTTACGGACATAGTTTTTGATTACAGGGGTTATGATACAATTGGAGAGGCAACGGTTCTGTTTACGGCGATAGCAGGAGCAGTTGCACTCCTTAGAAGATGGAGGGAGGATTATGAGTGAGGATATGGGATTGATAGTTAAAACAATGGCGAGAGCAACTATCCCCCTAATTGGAATATTTGGTGCCTATGTAATTGCCCATGGACACATAACACCGGGAGGAGGCTTTCAGGGAGGAGCAACGATAGCCGGGGCCGGAGTGCTCTTTTTAATTGCCTTTGGATTGAGAGAGGCTGAAGAGCACTATAACCATAAGCTCTACTCAGTCCTTGAAGGTCTTGGAGGACTGACATTTTTGGGTGCGTCCATGCTCGGTTTAAGCGTGGCATTCTTTTACAATGTTCTCTGGCATAAAGGGGGCGTGTTCGCTGGAGAACCTGGAACGCTGCTTTCAGCGGGTTATCTCCCAATAATGAATCTTGCAGTTGGTTTGAAAGTCTTCACAGGACTTGTCAGTGCAATGATGGCG
>QMUB01000182.1 GCA_003663695.1 Thermococci archaeon
GAGAGCTTGAGGGCTACACTCAAGAAACTTGGGTTCAGGGAAGAGGTCATGGATTACGGTAACTACATAAGGTTTAGGAAAAAGCTTGGAGACTATGAACTCGTCGTTCTAACATCCACCAGGAACGAAAATGTAAGGCTTGAAATATACGGCAACGATAGAAAGATTATCACTCCTGAGGTTGAGGCTCTGTTTGAGGACGTGGACATAGAGGAGCTGGAGATGTACGACTTTGAAGAGGAGAAACGGGAAGAGAGGCTCGTAATAAACATTGAAATTCCAAAGGACGATGAAAAACCTGAAAAAAAGATAGTTGAGGCAATAAAAATAATTGAAAACCTCCTGATGGCATGATCACTTGTATTTGCTCTCCAGCTGCATCTTTTTTATCCTCGCCATCAGTCCCCTGTCTATAAGCTTGTCTTCCTCTATCACCCTGCCCGTTTTAACGTCGATCTTTGCGTAGTAGAGGGTATTTCCCGAAGATACCTTTATCGTTAGGTATCCCTTATCGCGGTAGTGAGTCATCCTCTCCGTTATCGGGTTCTCCTCTCCATATTTAAGCTTCAGATGCTCATAGTACAGTTTCTCGAGGGCCCTCTCAGTGTAGTTTATTTCTTCCTCGATCAAAGAGCCATCTTTTCTATCAAGCGTGATCTTTCCGAACCTCTCATCCCCTATGAACACTATCTCCCAGTTCTCTTTTAATGCGGCTTCCTCAATCTTTGCCTCCACTCCCATTTTCTCCAGATGTTCGATAGCCTTCTGCCTTGCAACGTCCCCTTTCAACACCACGTCAAGCTCCTCTAGGAACTTCCCGTCTTTACTCAGCTTGACCTTTGCGCTCTGACTCTCGCTCTCTATGGAGAATGTATATGAATCAGCATCTTCCGTTCTTTCCTTTATGCTCCATTCCTTGTATTTACTTGAAATAATTTCCTCAGCTTTCTTGGGGCTTATCTCGACGAAATAATCTATAACATCCAGATTTGTCCCATCTACTTTAACCCTTGCTTTTCCTTCCACTCCGCTCATGAGGATCTCGATTATCCTGTGTTCCGTTATGCTGAAGCTCTCGAACTCCATGCCCTTAATTGGGAAGTTTTCTTCTATGATGCTTTTTGCTATTTTAAAAGCCTCATCTGGCGAGTGGAGCTCCCTCAGAAGTGAATGCTCACCGTTTTCCAGATTGACCTTGAGGACGGCTATCTTTCCCTCCACAAGGATATCTGCTACTGCCTCCCTCTTTCCTTCCTCCACATTTATTATCTTTCCCCTAGGATAGACGCTCTTTATGAGATTTAGGAGGGCATCTCTTTTCATCCTCACATCCTTTGCAAGTATCGCCCCTGTGTACATATCTATGGCAGCTCCAAACTCAAATCTATCCGTCTCCCCACGCAATATAAATCTGTTCTCATTGGCTTTTGTTTTGTATTCTCTGAGTTCTTCCTTTGTGCTATTACGGCATTCATCCTTCAGATATTCAATGAGTTTCTCCTCTGATAGGGGTTTTATGTTTATTTTAATCTCTGAAGTTTCCAGATTAACTTCAGCCTCACCCCTATTTCTATAGATCTTCAATTTTATTATGGCCTTTGTAGGTACGTAAACCTTTTTCTTGTCAGAAATCTCTATGTGGGACTGTGAGACACCAAGTTCCTTTGAAAGCTTTGACTTTGCAAGGAGTGTCGCCTTGCTGGGGCTTATACCAACTTCCAGCGTTTTCTCCGTGCATTTTATAAGGGACGAGTCATTTAGAAGTGCTTTGGAAACTGCAAGCTTGAGTTTTTCATCTTCACTGGCTTTTGTTATTATCTTCTCCTCACTGAATATCACCGCCTTATCCCTTAGCTCCAGCGTTTCGACTTCACCAGCTTCATTCTCCCTCTGTACCTTTGATGACCAGGAGATAATGTAGGCGGGACTTAGAAAGACTTCCAGGTATTCAGGGGATACAAATATCCTCTTGATTTTATATTCCTGTGAAAGCTTGCTCACAACACTTTCGATTACCTTTTCATGATTGAAGTCAAACAGGAGGGGAGATTCGAGTCTAACAACATTTAAAACTTCTTTTTTCTTTTTCTCTGCTTCTCTTCTTGATTCAATCATCTCTATGAGTTCTTTCTTGGGTTCTATTTGATACTCATTAAGCAGATCCACGACCTTTTTTCCATTCCACAGGATTATCCTTCCCCTGTGTTCCCTTTGAGCTAAGAGTTTGGCATCTTTTGTAAAATCTCCGCTTGTTATAAAAATTCCTCTGTCACTCTTATACCTGTCCAGAGTTTGGATAAATGCGGTTATTTCATTGGAAGATACCAGTCCTCCAGCCTTTATTTTAAACATGTACTTTTCCAACCCACTAAGTGGATCCTCTCTAAGTGCTATTATGTCCGCTCCTGTTTCGGCAGGGGTTTTTATCCTCTCGGAGTCCCTGAATTCTAAGTTCCTCAGAAGATCCATGATGAGCTCTGCAAAGTACTCCCTATCAATCTCTCTGAGCATCTCCAAAGTCCAAGGCATCATAACCACCATATTTTAACTCGCTAATATTTTTATGGAGTTTCTATTATAAATTCCTTTTGCAGAGTTGGATTATCACCAAGGGTGTGTAGGATAAACTTTTAACTCCTTTATTTTAGTTCAATATGGTGGTGAAATGTTCAAGCTCACTGATTTCAATTATCACAACAAAACCGTCTTCTTCAGAGCAGATCTGAATTCTCCGATGAGCAAGGGTAGGATAATAAGCGATGCACGCTTTAAGGCTGTCCTCCCCTCTTTGATATATCTGCTCGAGCACGGAGCAAAGCTCGTGATAGGGACACATCAGGGCAGGCCCTATGATGACGAATTTGAGACGACGGAGGAGCACGCGAAAATTTTAAGCGAACTTTTGAATATTGATGTGGAATATGTTGAGGATATCTTTGGAAAATATGCTAGGGAGAGAATAAACTCCCTCAAAGCAGGCGAGGCAATAATTCTCGAAAACCTTCGCTTTGCATCGGAGGAAGCGAGAACTGCCCCCCTCAATGCCTGTGAGAGAACGTTTTTTGTCAGAAAACTGGCTCCTCTCATAGACTTCTTTGTTAATGATGCATTTGCCACATCTCACCGTTCATCTCCCTCTCTGGTGGGGTTTGCGAGGATCAAGCCCATGATTCCTGGCTTCCTCATGGAAAAGGAGATTAAGGCGCTTAAAAGGGCGTATGAGAGCGATGATTCTCCAAAAGTTTACATCCTGGGAGGGGCAAAGATTGATGATTCCCTCAGGGTTGCTGAGAATGTTCTGAAGAGTGGAAAAGCCCATTTAATACTCACGGGGGGACTTGTCGGGCACATCTTCACCTTTGCCAAGGGTTATGATCTCGGAGATGCCAAC
>QMUB01000183.1 GCA_003663695.1 Thermococci archaeon
AGGGAACATTGCAGAGGTGGATCGTCACCTCGTCCTCCCCGATGACGATTTTCTCCACAATGGTCTCAACGATCTTTCTCTTCTCCTCAAAGGTGAGGTCGTCCCAGCGGGAATAAAGGTCTTTGGCTTCATGGAGGATCTCATCGCTTGAGAGGTATTGGATCTTCAAGAAGTCGATCTCTGCTTGGAGCTCTGGGATTTGGTTCTCTATCTGCCTTACCCTCTCCTCCAGGGGCCTGAAACGCTTGCCGAAAGTGTGGAGATCGATCTCATCGTTGATGTAGGTCCGGTATACTTTCTCCCTCTCCCGTTCCACTTCCTTCTTCTTACGGATGAGGCTCTCCAGAAGCTCTTCCTTCTCCCTGATCACCTGATCCGCCTTGCTTAGGTAAGCTGAGATCTCATCCGGAGAGAAGAAAAAGCTTTTTAGCCGCTCCTTAAAGATCTCCTCCAGGTCATCTTTCCTGATTTTGTTCCTGCAGTTCTGGCAGACGTATTTGGGCGTGTTCGAGGGAACATACATCTTCTTGCCGCAGTGGCAGTAGACGATTCCCGAGAAAAGATGGACTGTTCTCCTTGCCGGTCTCTTATTCTTCTTCTCCCTTTCGTCCAGGATGGCGTTGCACTGGTTCCATAACTCTTCTGAGACAATGGGCTCTACTTTCTGATAGACCCACTCCTCCTTGGGTTTTAGAACCCACTTCTTGTTCTTTCCCAAGCTCTTAGTGTAATTTGCGAGGTGATAGCCTTTGGCGGTTGGGTCGCGAAGGAGCCTTTTTACCGTGGTATCGGAGAACTTGGCTCCACTCCTTGTCCTGTAGCCCATCTCGTTTAGGATCCTGGCCACTGTCTTTACCCTCTTGTGTTCCAGAAAGAGCTCGTACATCAGCCTCCTTACCGGCGCCTCCTTTGGATCGGGGACAAGCTTTTTGTTCTCCCAGCGGTAACCGAAGGGTGCTTGTCCTCCTAAAGGCTTTCCGAGCTTTGCCCTGATAGGGACAGATGCCGCCACCCTCTCCGAGATCTCCTCCCTCTCCCATTGGGCCATGGCAGCGATCAGGGTATAGAAGAGCCTTCCAGCAGGGGTTGAGGTATCGATCGATTCTTGGAGCGAGATGAGGTCTGCCCCATATTCCTGGAAGATCTCGGCGAACTCCAAGAGCTCCTTTGTGTTTCGGGCAAGCCTTGCGAGCTTGGAGAAGATGAGGGCCTTTATCCTCCCGGTCTTTATGTCCTGGAGCATCCTCTGGGTCTCGGGGTGATTCATCACGGACTTCCCGCTAACAGCCTCAAGACGATAGACCTCCTTCACTTCCCAACCCTTAGCCTCAGCATAGAGCCTTGCCCTCTTCTCATGGTGTTCCGGACTCTCACCTTTAGCCTGGTCCTCGGTTGAGACCCGGATCCAAATCCCTACAGGCCTCTTTGCTTCCATCCAGACCCCTTTCTCTTTTTATCCCTCCTTCTCACAATCAAAAGTATACTTGAAAGGAAAACCTTTTAGGAGGAAGACCATGAGAAAAGCAGTACTTGTGCTGTTGGTCCTTTTGGGCCTTACTGCTAAGAGCGGTCAGTTTGCTTGGATGACGGATGTTGTTAGACCTCTGGTGCTGCAGTTCATGCAGATGAACTTTGAAGGTACATGGGAAGTCTATAGCAATTCAAACGGGTGTATTCAATACACAAACAAAACAGATAGTGAGGCTAAGGTCGAAATCCTGAGAAGTGATGGCTTATACGGATGGATTAAAGTGCCTGAAAATGGAATAGTGCTAGTATGCGGCAGCGTGGCTCACTTTTTAGCGGTTTCTGACTTTGAACTTCCTCTGAAACCCGGACCATGGGTCCCATAAAAGAAAGACTTTTTGAGTTTTTTCCAAGCCTCTATTCTATCATCAGCTTTTGCGTACCCACCGTGCTTTTCTTGAAACTTTCGTGGTTACCAGCTTTCATAAGTTCAATAAGCTTAGCATTAAGCCTTGTCTTAATTACTATTTCTCCACGATTGAGACAGAAATCGTCTTTGAATGGGGTCCTCACTTTTCTTGCTTTCTTTTCCATTTTTTCTTGGCAATACCTTTCGGATCCAGAAAGTTTTCACGGTACCGCTTTTGTACCTTTGGTGTATTACCTCTCGTTGGGAATTACAGCCTGTTGGGTTTTGTGTTTTTCTAGTCTGAAACCCCTCCTTGAGAGATGGTTTTTTCCATGGATAGGGTTTCTTTTCGTCTCCATGGTTGTTTTGAGATGGCATCCCTATGAATCTCCAAATGGGATAAGGTTTAGCTTGTATTCCTACTCTGTCTCCTTGCTTGTGATAATAGGGTTCGGGTTGCTGTGGGTGAGATATGAATACAAAAGAGATTAAAGGTTACAAACTCGCTCAAGCAGATCTATTACAAAAAAGCCCCCGGCCGAAGCCGGGGGCATCCACGCCTTGCCCCTATGAAGGGTAGATGGCATCCCTATGATCGTACCTTAATAGGTGAATGGTGCGCCTTTCGGTCAAAACCTGGTAAACGAGGCGCTCCCTACCATTCACCTTCACACGGAACCCGTTCTCCATCCCTCTCAAGGGACGGATATCGGGACCGTGGAAAGGATGCCATAGGATCTTTGCTAGGGCGTTGAGGAAAGGCGAGTGATCGTCGAGCTTCCGGAGGGTCTTCTTCACCTGGGAGGAATAAGTTACCCTCCATGGGGCAGGCCTCCGATGGTGGTGTAAGGAAGGCCTGCTGCCCAACTCACCTCCTTTCCATCCTCCCTGTCAAAGATCCACAAGGCGCGGACTCCATATTTTACTGAGCTGAAATGGTAGATAAAAATTATGACAAATTCTTGACATTGAATTAAAAATCAGTTATGATAATAAAAGGAGGTGATGGAATATGCGAAATCCGAAGTTAATACCACTGCTGAAAGAGGATATTTTGAGGCGAGAGGAATTGAGGAAAGAAATCTTGAGGCGACTTGATGAAATGGAGGAGCTATGTGACAAAATGGAGGAACTCTGTAAAGAATCTATCCAAAAAAGAAAGGAAGGAAAACTTTTTGGCGGAAGTTAATTAAAGATTTTAAAGTTCTTTGCCTTACACCATTACTTGACCAAACTTCTCTGTGATGTGCTATCTACTTCAGAGTCCTTTGTATTTGCTTTCCACTCTACTTTTCCGGGGGTCAGTTCGGGAGATGGCCCCCGTTTTTTGTTTAACAAGCCCGAACTACACCGCTATTTAATGCTGGCGCTTTATAACCGTACCTATAAAATGGCTTTTAACATCTCAACAAATTGTTCATTATTTATTTTTCCATCCACATACTTAACTATATATTGCAAAAGATCCTTCTCCTTCCCTGAAAGCACCTCAGTGGGGATTGAG
>QMUB01000184.1 GCA_003663695.1 Thermococci archaeon
CCACGAATCCAGAGATAGTCGCCTTCTTTTAGCTCAAATAGCCTTGAGGTAAATGCACCAACCCTTTTAACGACGATTAAATCGTTATCTGCTAGACTGAAGGGCTTTTCGCCGACACCCGGGAGCCAAGCCATTATAAACTGTCCCGGTTTAAACTCCAGCTTTTTATCAAATTTAAACGCCATGATATCCTTCGCTTCCTTCCACACATCAATGAGTTCAACCCTTTTCAATTTCAATCCTCTCCCCTCCCGGCTTTCCAATGATTTCATCATCCTCCATGACCAATTTTCCCCGCAAAATTGTCATTTTCACCTTTCCTTTAAGCTTTTTGTCTTCCCATGGGCTCCATTTTGCCTTTGTATAGAAATCTTCGGGTTTTACCTTCCATTCTTCCTTCAAATTCACGATTATCAAATCAGCATCTTTTCCGACTTCAAGTCCTTTATTTTTGATCCCGAAGATTTTTGCAGGATTTAACGAAGTTTTTTCCACTATCTGAAATATTGAAATAAGCCCTTTATTATAAGCATCGAAGAGAAGGGCGAGCTCTGTTTCAAGCCCGGGAATCCCCGCACTTCCATTTTCTTTGTCTTCAATTGTGTGTGGGGCATGATCACTGGCAATTATTGGGATCTTGGCTATATTGCTCCACAGAAAATCTCGGTCACTTTTTGATCTTAAGGGCGGATAGACCTTTAACATGTTATTATGTATATAGTCTTTCCGGGTCAAGAAGAGATGGTGGGGAGTTACTTCGAAGCTGACCCATGGGAGATTTTTCTTCAGTATTGAGTTTAGTCCTTCCTTTGTTGAAACATGGCATATATTCAATGGTTTTTTCGTGGATTCGGCGATTTTTAGAGCTCTCTCTATGGCTCTGAACTCAACAACATTCGGTCTCTCTGGGAATTTTTGAATAAGCTCATGATCTTCTGCATGGACACTCACTATCCTTTTAGCACACTTGTAATCTTCTTCAAAGTTTTTTGAATATATGCCCCCTGTGGAAGCCCCCATAAAGATTTTGTAGAAATCAGGGTTGATTTTTTGTGCCTCCTCGCAGTTCCCAGCTATCAAAAAACTAAGTGCATAATCTACGTAGGATTTTCTCTTCATAAGGTTCTCCCGAGCTTTGAAGGTATCTAAATCCATTATTGGTGGCATTGTGTTGGGCATATCAAAAACCGTTGTTATGCCCCCATGCAAGGCGGCTTTTGTTCCACTTTCAACAGTTTCCTTGCTTTTCTGCCCAAAATCACGTAAATGGACATGAACATCGATCATCCCAGGAAGAACAATCTCATGATTCTTTGTTTTTATGCAGTTTTCTCCTTTAATTTCCCCTTTAGAAAATCTCGCTATCTTACCATCTTCTATTCCAATATATCCATCAAGTACCCTACCGCTTAAAATTAGCTTTCCCTTTATCACGGTTTCATACATCTAAGCCCACACCAAATTTAAGCTGAACTTTTTTAAATTTTTTGCTGTCTTTTATTAAGAAAAGAGCTTAAAAGCTTTTTCTAGATTTCTACATTTTTAAAAGTGCTTTTTTATGAATTTTACGAACTTTAAACTAGTCCTTGCTGATTCAGTTGCTTTTAAATATTGCAAACATCCGGATATTCCCTTAAAGTCTTTTTTTGCCCCATTGATGCTCTTTAAGGAACACTAACCTTTACTGTTTTGAAAAAGAACGTAATCCTTAAATAGGAAGCTCATGTATAATGATATGCCCTTATACCCTAAATAAGGCACTACTGTAGAAATGGACAAGGGGGATATGTGATATGAGAAAAACCTTAAGTATGGTTGTTGCAGTTTTGATGTTGTTTAGTATTTTAGCCGCACCAGCAGTAAAGCCTGTCGCTGCAGCAGACGACAACAATGTCTTGAAGACCATTATATACTCTTCAACCGGTGCCCTCTTTATGGGGGTTTGGAACCCAAGCCAGGCAGGATACTCAGACACTTACTCAAGGAGAATTGCAGACCTCGTATTTGACTTGGGATTCCCATACGGTGTTGATGGCGTCCCACATCCATACCATTGTAAAGTCCTAGAGTACAAGAGCGATGTTACAGTACCAAATGACGCGGTTATATTCAACTCGACAACAAAAACCTGGGTCGCTGCCTATGCAGGCGAAACTGCCAAGACATATGCAAGGATTGAATGTGACAAGCCATACTTCCACGATGGGCACAAAGTCAGTGCCGCAGATGTGATGTTCTCATTTGCATTTGAGTGGGAATGGATAAACCAAGACGGTTCTGACGATCCATACTATGACCAGACAGAAGCCGACTGGGCTGGCGACTTCATGAGCACGATTTTGGGTCTCAAGCTCGTAAGTGAAGATGATAAGCACATGGTGTTTGATGTCTACCACACCTACTTCTTCCCGGCCAACGAGCTGATGACCTCAGCTTATGTTGTGCCATTCACGGGAACACCCTGGCAGCTCTGGTATGCAATGAGTGAGCTCGTTGCACACAATGAGAAATACTCCTGGAGTGAAGCGAGTGAGACCATACAGCAGTTGGATCAAATCGACCCTGAGCACGCAAAAGCAATACTTGATGAGCTTGAAAAATTGAAGAGCGAAAAACCAATTCCGGACTACTTAAAACCATACATAAAGGATGAGAACGCTGCTGTGGCAGCTTATGACTCAATAGCCAGCTTTATTAAGGAGCACAATCACGCCGTCATCGGGACAGGTCCGTACTATGTGGACGTTTACAAGCCTGAGAGCTTGTATGTCAGGCTAAAGAAGTTTGATAAGTGGACAGTTCCAGAATTTGCCGAGCCCGAGTACCAGGTCAACCCACCCTTCGAAACAATCGAGATTTATGGTCTCCAAAACCAAGATACGGCCATTTTGGAGGTTGCTAAGGGAAATTATGACATTCTCTGGTACGACTTCCCGGCATACAGATTCTCGGGATTAAGCGATGAGCAGAGGGCCAATATAGACCTCTACAAGAGCATTGGTGTCTTCTGGGATATGGTTTGGAACCCATCCCATGATAAAGACAACCCGTACATAATCACGGTTGGTGATAAGAAGTACTTCAACCCATTCGCCGTTAGAAAGGTTAGATTTGCCTTACAATATTTGATTAACAGGAACTTCATGGTCCAGAACATCCTCCAGGGTTCGGGTGGCCCAATGTTCACACCATGGGTCTCCGGTGAAGCAGGTAGCAAATACATGCAGTCAGTGGTCGATGCCTTTGGCATTGATGCCCAAGGTGATGAGAACTATGCTCTGCAGCTCATAGATGAGGGAATGCAGGAGGCAGCTAAGGAGGTTGCCAAGTCAGGTCACACATTGGAGAAGAAGGATGGAAAGTGGTA
>QMUB01000185.1 GCA_003663695.1 Thermococci archaeon
AGGTTCGAGTCCGTACATCTTTACCTTAAATGCTCCGAGTGCCTGGGTGCCTGTTATAAAGAAGGGATTTGTAGAGTTTAAGAGGCTCATAAAGAAGAGAGCGTCGGCATATTTGCTTAACCCGCCGTGAGAGCCCGGGAAGAGTATTGTGGGCAGATTGGAGCTCTCCTTTATGGCCTTAACGACACGGTCGAGAACCTCTCCTTCGGCTCCTGTAGAGCCTCCGATCATTATGGCATCGACGCCGAGTTCTTCACTCATTTTAGCCAGCTTTGAAGCCAGTTCAGGTGAGACATCATCCGGATCAAGAAGGACGAAGTGTAATTTTTCCTTCTCAAGCTTTTCATGAATGTAAGACTCAACTTTCCCGATTTTCATAGGCACACCCCATTTGCTTCTAAGTTTCCATAATATCTCCCTCACTTTTAACCCTTTTCCACCTCAAGCCGAGATTGCTCAAAAGGTTCTCCAATTTTTTCTCTGGATTAGCTTCGCCAAAGTAGTACAAGTTTGTATGCACCCCCTGCAGGTCGCTCGCCCCAAAGCCCTCTACACCACGAGCAAACCTAGCTACTTCCCTTGAGAGCCTCTCCTCCAGACGCTCTTCACTTGGGATTAGGTAAGCCTCTAGGAGATCGGCTTCTTTTAGGAGAAAGTCAATGTGCCAGTGAAGCTTTTTATCTTTGCGGAAATGTCGGGCGACGCGCTTTTCGAGTGAGTTCATAGCGGAGCCAACATAGACATAATAACCCCTTTGAAGGGAGAAAATCCTCCTCTTTGTTTTCACATTCTTGGCTCTCTCCACCAAGATTATGAGGAAATATGAACCCTTCATGTGAATCCCTGAAAATTTTTACCTCACACACTTTATAAACCTTCAAAGAGAATATCAAATCAAGGTGAGGGTATGAATAAGAAAAAGAAGCGCCCTGTTGATGAGTTTGCTTGGCAGGAATATGATAAAGAGGAGTTTGAAAAGGCTTATCCCCATCTGGCAGGGGAGCTTGAAAGGAAGAGGCTAAGTATCGAAGCTTATCGTGAAAACGAAGAGGAAGTTGAAGAGCCCGAGGATTTTTCCGGTTACAGCCCCACGGTAATTGATTTCTTAAGGAGATGTGAAACCGAGGATGAAGCTCTGGAGATTATAAACTGGCTGGAAGAGAGAGGAGAAATAACCCCTGGGATGGCCAAAGAGCTCAGAATTCAGCTCGTTAAAAAGGGCGTGAGGAGTTTCGGCTCAAAAAAGGAGTGGGGCTGGTACGAGAGGCATGGGAAGCATTAGGCTTAGACTTTAAGTTTTTTGAGCGGTAGTGGAATGAGGGAGAGCACAATTAATATGCCAGTTCCGCAGATTCCCTCTTTTGGTGTATTATTGGCGGTTTTGTTTTCCTTTTGAGTTCGTGAAGACGTGCTTGGTTTAATAGTAATATTCTCATTGTCCGCGTATTCAGTACACTCATGATAATCAAACACACTCTTTATCTTTGAATAATCCACCTCTCCCCACATATTAACCGGTTCGTAAGGGGTTAGCACCTTAATGTGCTTTCCATCATAGAACAGCAGGGGAATCTCGGTGAATTTTTCAATCAGCGTCTTATTTTCATCAAAGTGATGAGCATAAGGATAGTAAAGTAAAACACCTCTACTGAGGAATACTCCCTTTAAGTGCTTTACATCCTCCTTAACGGCAAAATACTTTGTTATCTCACTTAAAGGCAGTTTAAACGTTTTAGTGCCATTTAAGAATACAAGCGTGCTGCCTTCTATTTTTATAGTTGGTTCTGCGTTTTTATAATGGATATGCTGGGGTGCTATTTTGTTTACAGGTAAAATCGAGGTTTTGTTAACCTGATATATTCTTCTTCCCATATAAATATCAGGCGGTGATACCTTCACCACCCCCTCCTCGCCGTTTAGCTGTCCAATACTCCTCACACACTTCCATTCGTTTTTGAACCAGAATACCTTTGAATCATTCACAATCAGCCAAGAATTGTTGTACAGCCCCAATGAATTCTCGAGTACAAATGCAATCGGCTCCTCTTTAACACTTTCATATTTACCCAAATAAAGCAAATCGCCTCCGTTGAAGTAGTATGCATCCAGCCGACCCGCAATGGGACGTAGGGGACAGCATTGACTTGGATCGCTTCCGGGACACATGCAATCATAATCATAAAGCCACCATTCAGCGAGCACAAAAGCATCTTCCTTTCCAGATATAACTTTTATAGGGCCCACTCTAAACTCATAAGCACTTGCCGATGCTGGAAAGAGAGTGAGAAGAATAAAAATAGAGATCAACAGACGTTTTTGTACTTTCATGGTCACCACTTTGGGCAATTTATTCATTTTTAATCCTCCTAAGAACTAAAGGGAGCAGGGAAAGAGCAAACAAAGCTCCAACGCCACAAATTCCTTCCTCTCTTTTTGTTTCGGTCACGGTTTTAGTATGCTCCTTTGTCTCCGTTACAGTTTTAGTCGTTGTCATCGTGACAGTTTTTGTCATAGTGATCGTCACGTTCCTGTAAATGCATTTAGGCCAATGAGTAAAGAAGTTCTTCTCCACAAAAATCTCTAATGTTCCATTCTCAACAATCCTAAAGATGTGAAAAACTTTCAGGCTCTTTCCATCATAAAAGAATAAGGGAAACGGCTTCATGCTTGATGTGTTTAGGAGTTTGGCTTCGCCATTCTCTTCTCCAAAAAGAACTACCTTACTGTAATCATAGCGTTGGGGATAAGTAAGGTTCCAAACTCCTCTATAGACTGCGGGGTAAAATATGATTCCACCGTCAAGGAACACGCCTTCGAGGTACTTTACCGTGAAGTTGGCATTAAAATAAGGTTCTAACTCTTTAATGGGAATCACATACGTTTGTGAACCATCGGAAAAAACTATGGTTCCATTTTCCAAGACCCCCTTAACCGGCTCAGTTATCGGGCTCCTCTGTTCTCTTGTATAGTTCCCTACACCCAAATAATCAACGCAATTCTCATCGAAGCGCCAGACAAGGGAAGATATGAACGGCTCTTCTTTAAAAAAGACCATGGTCCATGAATCGTTCTGATGATAAAAGAGGGGATGGGATAAAATACCTGGAGCTTTCGGGGAATTTTTTAGGAAAGGATCCACAAGGTAAAGGCTTTTCCCATCAAAATAGAATGTGCTATAATAAGGGATGGAGAGCTGGAGGTAGCATTTAAATGGCTTCTCTTCGAGAGTGTAATTCCAGAAACCCTCACAAACCGGCCCTAAATGTGCGGGCCACGTCATTGTCTCGTAAGTGATTACAATAAAAGCATTTTCCCCGTTGGTGTAAACTTCCGTATACACGGAAAATCCATCTCCCAGCCC